>NZ_JBLKDA010000011.1:0-131341 GCF_047530215.1 Enterobacter sp. 01-M-03-SI-ECC | reverse complement strand
AGGCGCGGAACTCATCGAGGCGCGGGAATAAAATCCCATTCAGACGCCGGATAGATTCAAGCAAGCCAACTTATCGTCAAAATCGGTGTTGCAAAAACGGGAGTGACCATAGATTCCGTTTATATCGTTATGCGTTAATAAATGTAGCTTATGAATCAGTGACAAGGATTGGCGATTCAGGGGGATTGCCGTAGAATGTCCGCCCTCATTACGAGTCACCAAGGTGGTTACACACAAACCCCGCTTCAGTCTGCTGCCTGAGGCGTCTATATGGGACAGCGCAAAAATTGAATACACAAACCCGTTCACCGCTGGTGAAACTGGAACGAATTCGTAAACGTTTTGATGGCAAAGATGTCATTTCCGACCTCACTCTCACTATCAATGACGGTGAGTTTCTGACGCTGCTTGGCCCCTCCGGCTGCGGCAAAACAACCGTACTGCGCCTTATCGCCGGGCTGGAAAGCGTCGATAACGGCCATATCCATCTTGAAAACCAGGACATCACCCGGGTTCCTGCCGAAGACCGCCACGTCAATACCGTCTTTCAGAGCTATGCTCTCTTTCCGCACATGACCGTGTTTGAAAACGTGGCGTTTGGCCTGCGGATGCAAAAAACCCCGGCGAGCGAGATTGAACCGCGCGTCACCGAGGCCCTGCGCATGGTGCAGCTTGAGACGTTTGCCCAGCGTAAACCCCACCAGCTTTCCGGCGGCCAGCAGCAGCGCGTGGCCATCGCCCGCGCCGTGGTCAACAAGCCTCGCCTGCTCCTGCTGGATGAATCCCTTTCCGCGCTCGACTACAAGCTGCGCAAGCAGATGCAGAACGAGCTCAAGGCGCTGCAGCGCAAGCTCGGCATTACCTTTGTTTTCGTCACCCACGATCAGGAAGAGGCCCTGACCATGTCCGACCGCATCGTGGTGATGCGTGACGGCAAAATCGAGCAGGACGGCACGCCGCGTGAAATCTACGAAGAGCCGAAAAACCTGTTTGTCGCCAGCTTCATTGGCGAGATCAATATCTTCGACGCCACGGTGATCGAGCGCCTGGACGACCAGCGCGTGCGCGCCAGCGTCGAAGGACGCGAGTGCAATATCACGGTGAATTTCCCCGTCGAAAAGGGGCAAAAGCTCAACGTTCTGCTGCGTCCGGAAGATCTGCGCGTCGATGAAATCCACGGCAGTACCGAGGCCGAGGGGTTGATCGGCTATATCCGCGAGCGCAACTACAAAGGGATGACGCTGGAGTCTGTCGTCGAGCTGGAAAACGGCAAAATGGTGATGGTCAGCGAATTCTTTAACGAAGACGATCCGGACTTCGACCACTCTCTCGACCAGAAAATGGTTATCAACTGGGTAGAAAGCTGGGAGGTTGTGCTGGCTGATGAAGAACACAAGTAAGTTCCAGAATGTGGTGATTGCCACGATCGTCGGTTGGCTTGTGCTGTTCGTCTTTTTACCCAACCTGATGATTATCGCCACCAGCTTTCTGACCCGCGACGACGCTCATTTCGTTTCGCTGGTCTTTACGCTGGACAACTACGCGCGCCTGCTCGATCCGCTCTATTTCGACGTGCTGCTGCACTCGCTCAATATGGCGCTGATTGCTACCCTTGCCTGCCTGGTGCTCGGTTATCCTTTCGCCTGGTTCCTCGCTGGCCTGCCGCAAAAGGTGCGTCCCCTGCTGCTGTTTTTACTGATTGTTCCCTTCTGGACGAACTCGCTCATCCGTATTTATGGCCTGAAGATCTTCCTCAGCACCAAAGGCTATCTCAACGCGTTTCTGCTGTGGCTGGGAGTGATTGATACGCCGATCCGCATTATGTTTACCCCGAGCGCGGTGATTGTGGGTCTGGTCTATATCCTGCTGCCGTTTATGGTGATGCCGCTCTACTCCAGCATTGAGAAGCTGGATAAACCGCTGCTGGAAGCGGCAAAAGATTTGGGCGCTAACAAGCTGCAGACCTTCATCCGCATCATCATTCCGCTGACGATGCCCGGCATTATCGCGGGCTGTTTGCTGGTGATGCTCCCGGCGATGGGCTTGTTCTACGTGTCGGACCTGATGGGCGGGGCGAAAAACCTACTGATTGGTAACGTGATCAAGAGCCAGTTCCTCAACATCCGCGACTGGCCGTTCGGATCCGCGACCAGCATTACGCTGACGGTCGTCATGGGCCTGATGCTTCTGGTCTACTGGCGCGCCTCACGCTTGCTGAATAAAAAGGTGGAACTCGAATGATCGGTCGACTGCTTCGCGGCGGTTTTATGACCGCCATTTACGCCTATCTGTATATTCCGATTATCATTTTGATCGTGAACTCGTTTAACAGCTCGCGGTTCGGGATTAGCTGGCAGGGCTTTACCACCGACTGGTACAGCCTGCTGATGAACAACGACAGCCTGCTGCAGGCGGCGCAGCACTCGCTGACGATGGCGATCTTCTCCGCCACCTTCGCCACGCTGATTGGCTCGCTCACGGCCGTAGCGCTTTATCGCTACCGCTTTCGCGGCAAGCCGTTCGTCAGCGGCATGCTGTTTGTGGTGATGATGTCACCGGACATCGTGATGGCGATTTCGCTGCTGGTGCTGTTTATGCTGCTGGGCATTCAGCTGGGCTTCTGGTCGCTGCTGTTCTCGCACATCACCTTCTGCCTGCCGTTTGTGGTGGTGACCGTCTTCGCGCGCCTGAAAGGGTTCGACGTGCGCATGCTGGAGGCGGCGAAAGATCTGGGCGCCAGCGAGATGACGATCCTGCGCAAAATCATCCTGCCGCTGGCGATGCCCGCCGTGGCGGCCGGATGGCTGCTGAGCTTCACCCTGTCGATGGATGACGTGGTCGTGTCCTCCTTCGTCACCGGGCCGAGCTATGAAATTCTGCCATTGAAAATCTATTCGATGGTGAAAGTCGGCGTCTCACCCGAGGTGAACGCGCTGGCGACCATTCTGCTGGTGCTGTCGCTGATTCTGGTGATCGCCAGCCAGGTTATTGCTCGTGATAAAACAAAATCTCAGGGGACAATGAAATGAAAAAAATGCTCGCCGCTGCGGCGCTGGTGCTCGGCATGGGTGCCGCGCACGCTGATGACGGTAAAACGCTCTACTTCTACAACTGGACCGAATACGTGCCGCCGGGTCTGCTGGAACAGTTCACCAGGGAGACAGGCATCAAGGTGATCTACTCGACCTACGAGTCGAATGAAACCATGTACGCCAAGCTGAAAACCTATAAGGACGGCGCGTACGATCTGGTCGTTCCCTCTACCTACTTTGTCGATAAAATGCGCAAAGAGGGCATGATCCAGAAGATCGACAAAACGAAGCTGAGCAATTTTTCAAACCTCGATCCGGAGATGCTCAACAAGCCGTTCGACCCGAATAACGACTACTCCATCCCGTATATCTGGGGTGCGACCGCGATTGGCGTCAACAGCGATGCCGTCGATCCGAAATCGGTGACAGGCTGGGCCGATCTGTGGAAACCCGAATATAAAAGTAGCCTGCTGTTGACCGACGACGCGCGTGAAGTGTTCCAGGTGGCGCTGCGCAAGCTGGGCTACTCGGGCAACACGACGGATCCTAAAGAGATCGAAGCGGCGTATAACGAACTGAAGAAGCTGATGCCTAACGTGGCGGCCTTCAACTCCGATAACCCGGCAAACCCGTACATGGAAGGCGAAGTGAATCTGGGTATGGTCTGGAACGGCTCGGCGTACGTTGCCCGCCAGGCCGGCACGCCGCTTGAGGTGGTCTGGCCGAAAGAAGGCGGGATCTTCTGGATGGATAGCCTGTCGATTCCGGCCAACGCGAAAAACGTGGATGGTGCCCTGAAGCTGATCAACTTCCTGCTGCGCCCTGACGTGGCAAAACAGGTTGCCGAGACGATTGGCTACCCGACGCCAAACCTCGCCGCACGCAAGCTGCTGAAGCATGAAGTGGCCAACGATAAGACGCTCTACCCGGATGCCGAGACCATCAGCAAAGGGGAATGGCAGAACGATGTTGGTGACGCCAGCCGCCTCTACGAAGAGTATTACCAGAAATTAAAAGCGGGCCGATAAACGGTATCGCGTTCTCCCTCACGCCGCCGTGCGGCGTGAGGGAGGATTAACTTACCGCATTCTCCCCTGCCCAGATCGTCGCCTTTCTCATCGCCTCAACCACCGCCTCATCCGACAGCCCCAGCGCCTGACGAACCCTGTCCGCCTCGTCCCACTGCTGCTGTTCATAGTAACGGCACAGGCTCAACACGTCGGCCAGACGTCCCTCCTGATGGCACAGCGCGTTGCTCACGCTTTGCGGCACCGCAATTTGCTTCATTAACTCGGCCATCGGCAGCTCAAGGAGCGTATCGAGCAGAGAAAACAGGCCGCACATGAAGGCATTTTCAGCCAGCGCCGGTTCTTTCATGGTCTGTGCGATCAGCTCGCAGAACTTGCCGCGCATCATACTCAACGGGTAAAGCTCGCTCACGGTGTCGTTGCCCGCGCTGGCGAGGACCACGACGGCAACGAAGCGTCGGAGCTGGTTTTCCCCAAGATATCTGAGCACTTCACTCAGGGTTAACTTGCTGAAATTGCAGGCGCCGATATGTTTAAAGGCGGTGTGTTTCATGTAGCGCATGATTTTATATGACAGCGTAAGATCGCTTTTAATCAACGACTCGACGATCCGGAAATCAGGTTTATTGCGTCCGACCTCCATTTGCAGCCGAAAAATCGCCAGCTGATTTTGCGACAGCCGTTTATATTTAATCACCTCCGGACGGCAGAAGAAATAGCCCTGAAACAGCGAGAATCCCTCTTCCCTGTACTGGTTGAATTCCTCTTTAGTCTCAATTTTTTCAGCAAGATATTTAATATGGCCGGTGAGGTGTTTATGCTCGTCCAGATACGCTTTAATTTGCGCTAAGGTATAATTTCTGACGTCAAATTTCAGTATCGAAATATAGGGCAAAAAAGCATCCCATTCTGGTGCAAGGGTAAAATCATCAAGCGCAAATTGATAACCGTGCGCATTCATCTCCCTGACGGCCTGCAGCAGTTCCGCTCCTGGCTCCGCGTCTTCAAGGATCTCAATCACCACGCTCTCTTTATCCAGCGCTTCACCACTGCGGTCAATGACCATTCGCGACGGGAAATTAATAAACGACGTATGCGTCCCGGCGATGCGCTGGGACGGCACGCATAAAAACTGATCGGATATCATTCTGGACGTGGCGTATTCCGCCGACACATCCGGAAATCGGTTTGTCATCCCATCGCGAAAGAGCAGCTCATAGGCCACCGTCTTCATCTCGGGGTTAAAAATGGGTTGTCGCGCAATAAATCCGTACATATCCCATCCTCCTCTACAACTTTATATTTATTAGCATCCTCTTTCTACACGACGATAACGAGTATTATCGAGCACTATTTTGATTGAATGCACAAAATAAAAGCATCCACACTAATTAACAGGATTTATATGTTCCGGATTTAAATTAAATATATCCGGCGATCTACAGAAAGCGGAAAAAATATCCGATAAGGAATAGGTGCCTGCCCGACATGCACGATATTACGGGAGAAGAGAATGAGAGACGCCATGGTCCGAAAACCGAAAATAAGAGTCAAGACGTTGATGCTATTGTCCATTTTCCTCACCGTGACGGTGGGCTTTACGGCAACGATCGGGTTTATGATGTGGCAGTGGATGGCGCAGCAAGAGGTGCTGGCCAAAAAACATATCCGCCAGATAGCCGAGGTGCAATCGCTACAGGTCAGCAAACAGCTGGATTCCGCCCTGACGGCCGCCCGGGATATGGGCAATAGCGCCCTGGCGCTGCGCGAGGCGGGCGTGGCCGACCGCCAGAGCCTGAACCAGCTGCTCATCCACTATCTGTCGGCGCATCCTCAGTTTCTCTCTATGTCGATGGCCTTTGAGCCTAACGCGTTCGACGATAACGATGCCGCCTTTGCCGGCCAGAGCGGTGAAGATCCTGCCGGACGCTACGCCCGCTACGTCGACCGCGACGCCACCGGCAAACCGACATTACACCTGCTGACGGACATCGAAACGCCCGGCAGCGGTGATTACTATCTGCTGCCGAAACAGCGGCATAAAGAGGTGATCATCGAGCCCTATATTTATCCCTACAACGGCGTGGACGTGATGCTTACCTCTATTGCCGCCCCCATCATGCGTGACGGGCAGTTTCTGGGCTCGGTCACCTCTGACTTCTCGCTCGCCACGCTGCAAGCGACGATCGGCGCGATTAAACCGTGGAACGGCACGGGCTACGCTCTGCTCCTCTCGGCGGGCAATAGCGTGGTGTCCAGTCCGGACAAGCGCGCCGCAGGCAAGCCTTACGCCGGTCAGATTACCGGTCATAACGTCACTCGGGTCGACGATCCGCTCCTGAAGGAAGAGGCGTTTATCACCTGGCAGGACATTGCCGTCGGGAATAGCCAGACGCCGTGGAAACTCGCCATCATCACCCCGGTGAGCGAAGTGATGGCTGAAGCGCGCGCATTTTTACTGAAAGCCATCATCCTGATGGCGTTAAGCATCGTGGCGGTTAGCCTGGTGATGGCGCAGATCTTTACCCGCAAAGTTGACCGCCCCGTCGGGGGTGAACCTTCTGAAGCCGCCGGGATCGCCCTGGCCGTTGCGCGGGGAGAGCTGAACAACATCATCCCGGTGCGTTCCGGGGATACCCGCAGCATTTTTTATGCCCTGCACACCATGCAGATGCAGCTCAAGCGCATCGTCGACAATATCAGCGAAGCCAGCCATTCCGTGCACGGCGGCACCAGCGAAATTTCAGCAGGCAACCTTGACCTCGCCTCGCGCACCGAAGAACAGGCGGCGGCGATTGTGGAAACGGCAGCCAGCATGGAAGAGATTTCGGTCACGGTAAAAAATAATGCCGATAACGCCCACAAGGCGACCACGCTCACCGATCGCGCCGCGAGCCTGGCCGGTCATGGCGAAACGCTGGTGAACGACGTGGTCGTGGTGATTGGGGAAATTGACGAAAGCGCGCGTAAAATCGGTGAGATTAACAGCATCGTCGACGGCATCGCCTTCCAGACCAATATCCTGGCGCTGAATGCGGCCGTTGAAGCGGCGCGGGCTGGCGAACAGGGGCGCGGCTTCGCGGTCGTCGCAGGTGAAGTGCGTAACCTTGCCCAGCGAAGCGCTAACGCGGCAAAAGAGATCTCTCAGCTGATTGCCGAGTCCTCAGGACGCGTAAGCAAAGGCGTTGCGCTGGTCAATGAAACCGGGGTGATGATGAAGCAGGTGATTGAGGCGGTGTCGCACGTGCATCTGGTCATTAACGACATCGTTCAGGCGCTGGACGAGCAGAATCGGGGGATTAGCCAGGTCAGCACCGCGGTTAACCAGATGGACAGCACCACCCAGCAGAACGCCTCTCTGGTGCAGCAGATCTCTGCGGCGGCGCTCTCGCTGGACGAGCAGGCTAAATCGCTGGAGAAGACGCTGGCGTTCTTCCACTCATAAACAGGAAGGCACCCGCTGGACGGGTGCCTTTTCACGCAATTGCCGTTACAGCCCTTTCAGCAGCTTGTCGACAAATTCCGGGACGACCGCGCTTGCCAGACCGTAGTGTTTCTCTTCGAACTCGCTGCCCACCTGGCTTGGCTCAAGATTAAGTTCTACCGTATGCGCGCCGTGCAGTCGCGCTTCATGGACAAACCCGGCCGCCGGGTAAACGTGGCCGGATGTGCCGATGGCGATAAACACGTCCGCCATGGCCAGCGCGCTGTAGATCTCATCCATGCCCAGCGGCATTTCGCCGAACCAGACCACGTGCGGACGCAGGCGCGACGGGAACTGGCAGCAGTGGCACTTATCCTCAGGCAGCACGTCCTCTTTCCAGTCCAGCACCTGACCGCTCCAGGCGCAGCGAACCTTGAGCAATTCACCGTGCATGTGGATGATGTTCTTGTTACCGGCCCGCTCGTGCAGGTTGTCGATATTTTGCGTCACCAGCAGGAAACGATCGCCGAGCGCCTCTTCCAGCTTCGCCAGCGCCAGATGCGCCGCATTGGGCGCAATCTCAGGCTGGAGCAGCTGGCGGCGGCGGGCGTTGTAAAACGCCTGCACGAGATCCGGGTCGCGGGCAAAGCCTTCCGGCGTGGCCACATCCTCCACGCGGTGCTCTTCCCACAGCCCGTCTGCCGCGCGGAAGGTTCGAATACCTGACTCGGCGGAAATCCCCGCCCCGGTCAGCACCACCACTCTGGGTTTATCCATCGCTTCTGGCATGATTCTGTCTCTGAAAAAGATCCGCTGGCGCAGACGCTCACGCAAGCGGCGTTTGTTTTTGCGAAAACGGCTGAGTCGACCCTGGCGACGCGACAGCATAGAAACCTCGTAAACTAATCGGTGAGATGAAGGAATGCGGCTCCGCGCATGCCTCCTGCGTCCCCGTGTCGCGCGCGTTCAACACGCGGCACGCGGGCAACCGGCAATAAATGTCGGGGCAAACGCCCGGACAACCGTTCCGTAATCGCGGTAAAGTTTGAAAGCCCTCCCCCGATCACCAGCAGATCCGGGTCGACGATGGTGAGAATGTTGCCCAGACACACCGCCAGCAGATCCAGATAACGCTCGACGTGCTCACGCGCCTGCGCATCCCCCTGCTCCCACAGGGTAATGATTTGAGGGGCCTCAAGTTTCTGATGATAGAAGTGTTCGTAAAGCCATGCAAACCCGCGACCGGAAAGGTAGTTCTCAATGCAGCCGTGCTGGCCGCAGCCGCAGCGGGTCAGCGGGAAATCACGTCCTACCACCTCGAGGGCATCCACCGGCAGGCGGATATGGCCAAACTCGCCGGTGATGTAGCTGCGGCCGGTGATGGGCTTACCGTTGACGACGATTCCCCCGCCGACGCCGGTACCGAGGATCAGCCCCATCACCAGCGGATAGCGACGGAATTCATCATCCCAGGCTTCAGAGAGCGCAAAGCAGTTGGCATCATTGTCTAAACGCACGTCGCGTTCAAGGAGAGCAGAGAGATCGGCGCGCAGCGGCTTACCGCTGGCGGCAGGCACGTTGGCCGCGTAAAGCGTACCGTCGTCGGTTTCGGGCATGCCCGGAATACCGATGCCGACGCTGCCTTTCACGCCGAAACGTTCATCTGCCTGCGCCACCAGCGCGGCAATGGCGGTTAAAAATTCGTCGTAGCTTTCGCGCGGCGTGGGAACGCGGGTTTCCCACTGCAGTTTGAGGTTTTTATCAAACACGCCGAGCGCAATCTTGGTGCCGCCAATATCAAATCCATAATACATAGTGCATTCCTCTTTTGACCTGGCGACCCGCAAGCCGCTAGATCATGACGTAATTACTGGCCACTTAATACCCTCGCCGGATCGATTCGGCTTGCGCGACGCGCCGGATACCAGCTTGCCAGCAGACTCAGTAAAAGTGCTGTAAGCAGCACATAAAAAACGTCCAGCCAGTGCAGTTCAGACGGCAGGAAGTCAATAAAATAGATATCACCCGACAGGAACTGGTGACCAATAAGCTTTTCAATCCCGTTGATAATGGGGGTCAGCTGCAGGGACACCACCACGCCGATCGCCACGCCGCACAGGCTGCCGAAGAGCCCCGCCAGCAAACCGTACCAGACGAAGATGGCGCGAATAAGACCGTCTTTCGCCCCGAGCGTTCGCAGGACGGCAATGTCGCCGCTCTTGTCCTTGACCGCCATCACCAGCGTGGAGACGATATTAAAGCACGCTACGCCAATCACCAGCACCATCGCCAGATACATAATCGCGCGGATCATCTGGATATCACGATACATATACCCGTAAGTGCCGATCCAGCTTTTGATGTAGACATAGTTATTGGTTACGCTGCCCGCGTCGCGGACCAGTTTATTGGCGTTAAAGACGTCGTTCACCTTAATGGCAATACCCGTCACGCTGTCACCCATGTCGAGATACTGGCGCGCATCCTCCATCGGCACCATGGCGAAGCTGTGATCGAGCTGACCGCTCAGCTGAAGAATACCGGTGACGTGCAGGCGCACGCGCTTAGGCTGTTGCAGCTTGTGATCGGCGCTGGCGTTCGGGATCATGATTGACACCCAGTCGCCCTGCTTCACCTTCAGAGCGTCGGCAACGCCTTTGCCCATGATGATCTGCTGCTCGCCAGCCCTGAAGTTGGCCCACGCGCCGTTCTGCACATAGTTCGGCAGCGCGCTGAGACGCGCTTCCTGAGCGGGGTTGACCCCTTTCACCTGAATGGCGCGCAGGTTTACCCCGCTCTCCACCAGCCCGGTGAAGTTGATATAGGGCGCGGCCGCGGCAATGCCCGGCACTTTTTCGACCTTGGCGAGCGCGTCGCTCCAGTTCGTCCACGGCTGGTTAACCGGCTCGATCTCCCCGTGCGGCACCACCGCCAGAATGCGGTTATTCAGCTCGCGCTCAAAGCCGTTCATGGCGCTTAAGCCCACGATCAGCACCGCCACGCCCAGCGCAATGCCGATGGTCGAGATGACGGAGATCAGCGACACCATGCCGCCGCGACGGCGGCCGCGGCTAAAACGTAAACCGATGAGTAACGATAACGGTGACGCCATTACTCTGCTCCCATCAGGGTCAGTTCCGCGTTCAGATGGCCGTCGCGCATCTCAAGCTGGCGCCCCATGCGTTTTGCCAGCTGCAGATCGTGGGTCACCACCAGAAACGCGGTGCCCTGCGAGGCGTTCAGTTCGCCCAGAAGCTGGAAAATACTGTCCGCATTGCGCGCGTCCAGGTTACCGGTCGGCTCATCCGCCAGCACCAGACGCGGGTTGTTGACCAGCGCACGCGCAATCGCCACGCGCTGGCGCTCGCCGCCGGACAGCTCCGACGGACGGTGATTACCGCGATGGCCCAGCCCTACCGCTTTCAGCATGTCGCTGGCGCGGGCGTTAATTTCTGCCGGCTTCTTTTTGCCAATCAGCAGCGGCATCGCGACGTTTTCCAGCGCCGTGAAATCCGGCAGCAGGTGGTGGAACTGGTAGATAAAGCCCAGCTCGCGGTTGCGCAGCTCGGCCTTCGCCGCTGAGGACATTTTGCTCATCGGCTGGCCGGAGAAAATCACGTCACCGCTGGTGGGCGTATCCAGCCCGCCCAGCAGATGCAGCAGCGTACTTTTGCCCGAGCCGGAGCTGCCGACAATCGCCATCATCTCGCCTTCGCCCACGCTAAAGCTCACATTGTGCAGCACGTCGGTTTGCACAGTGCCTTCCTGATAGCGTTTGGACAGGTTGTCGCATTGCAACAGGATCTTATTCATAACGTAAAGCCTCAGCGGGTTGAGTGGCGGCAGCGCGCCAGGAAGGATAAAGCGTAGAAAGCAGCGCAATGGCCATCGCGGCCAGCGCAATACCGACCACCTGCAGCGGCTCGATAGCCACCGGCAGCGCCGCGCCGTCAAGCAGCGCGCCGATAATCGGCATTAGGTTGTTGAGCTGGCTGGCAAGCAGTGCTCCCAGCACCGCCCCGAGCAGCGCGCCGATGATACCGGCGCTGGCGCCCTGCACCATAAAGACGGCCATGATCTGGCGCGGCGTGAGCCCCTGGGTTTGCAGAATCGCGACTTCGCCCTGCTTCTCCATCACCATCAGGCCCAGCGAGGTGATGATGTTAAATGCGGCCACGGCGACGATCAGGCTCAGCAGCAGCCCCATCATGTTTTTTTCCATCCGCACGGCCTGGAACAGTTCGCCTTTACGCTCGCGCCAGTCCTGCCATTTGGTGCCGTCCGGCAGTTTTTGCTGGCTGAGGGTATCGACCTTCAGCGGCGCGTCGAGCCACAGGCGCCAGCCGGTGATATTTCCTGCCGGGTAGCGCATCAGGCGGGACGCGTCCTGGATGTTAACCAGCATCTGATAGCCGTCCACTTCGCTATTGGCGGCAAAGGTACCAATCACGTTGAACAGGCGCTGGCTTGGCAAACGGCCCATCGGCGTAAACTGGCTGGCTGAAGGTACCATCACGCGCAGCTGGTCGCCACGGTTGACGCCAAGCTGTCCGGCAAGCTGTTCACCCAGAATCACGTTGTATTTTCCGGCTTCCAGATCGCTCTGCTTCACGTTCACCAGATAGGGCGTGAGCGGGTCTTTTTGCGCCGGGTCGATACCCAGCATCACGCCGACCGCCACGCTGCGGGCGCTTTGCAGCACCACGTCACCGGTGGTCAACGGCGCTACGCGCGTGACGCCCTGTAACTTCGCCGCGCTTTCCGGCAGCTGTTGCGGGTTAACCGAACCGTTGGATGATGAGAGAACGGCCTGCGGCATCAGCCCCAGGATGTTGTTTTGCAGCTCGCGCTCGAAGCCATTCATGACGGAAAGCACCGTCACCAGAGCCATCACGCCAAGCGTAATGCCAATAGTCGAAAGCCAGGAGACAAAGCGACCGAAGCGGTCCGCGGCGCGCCCACGCATGTAACGTAAGCCTATAAAGAGTGCGACAGGTTGATACATGAAGTCCGTCTGTTTGCTGATAGCAGACCCACGAGTATATAAGCGAATCCGCTAAGCGTAAATGACTGAAACCGTAAGCTTTGGTAATCATTTTTCCGAAAAATTCAGATAAATCAGGGTGCTATTGCCTGAATACTCGCCTCGCCACCTCCACCTTTTCCGAAAAACCTCCTGATACAGACTGTTACCCATTACATCCTGGCGTCGTTTTACAACAATTGCCCGTTCGTTTATGGCAATAAGGTAGTGGCGAACAATGAAGCAAAAAGCATTATGGATTAACCAGATAAAGGGGCTGTGTATCTGCCTGGTGGTTATCTATCACTCGGTTATCACGTTTTACCCGCATCTGATCGACCTGCAACACCCGCTCTCCGGCCTTCTCGCCAAATGCTGGGTCTATTTTAACCTCTATCTCGCACCGTTTCGTATGCCGGTCTTCTTCTTTATCTCCGGCTATCTGATCCGTCGCTATATTGACGAGGTGGGCTGGCGAACCAGCCTCGACAAACGGATCTGGAGCATTGTCTGGGTTCTGGCGCTGTGGGGCGTCCTGCAATGGCAGGCGCTGACCCACCTGAACGCCTGGCTGGCGCCCGATCGTGAGCTTGCCACCGCGTCGAACGCGGCCTATGCCGACTCGCTCTCGGGATTTGTACGGGGAATGCTCACCGCCAGCACCAGCCTGTGGTACCTGTATGCCCTGGTGGTCTACTTCACGCTGTGCAAACTGCTGAGCCGCTGGAAGCTGCCGGTACTAGGAGTGCTGGCGCTGGCAAGCATCGCGATCAACGTCCTGCCGCTGCCGTGGTGGGGGATGAACAGCGTGGTCCGCAACATGATCTACTACAGCCTCGGGGCGTGGTATGGCGCAGCGCTGATGGCGTGGATGAAAAGTTTCAGCCTGCGCCGCACGTGGCTGGCGACGGGCGCCTTCGCGGCCGTCTCGGTGGTGCTGTGGTTTGCTAACGTTCCGCTGCTGCTCTCGTTGCTGTCGATTGTGGTGATCATGAAGCTGTTCTACGGCCTCGAGCAGCGCTATGCCGTTCAGCCGAACAATCTGCTGAACGTGATTGGCTCAAACACCATTGCGATTTACACCACCCACCGCATCCTGATTGAGGCCTTTAGCCTGTTCCTGATTGGCGAGATGAATGCCGCGTACTGGCCGGTCTGGGCAGAGCTGGGCTTAATTCTGGTCTACCCGTTTGCCAGCCTGCTTATCTGTACCCTTGCGGGGCTCGGGGTGCGTAAACTCTCCACCGCGCTCTTTGGCGATCTCTTCTTCTCTCCTCCTTCGACGCTCACCCTGTCACCGTCGACGCGCTAACACCCTCCACGCCCCCGTTTTGGGGGCGTATTATCCCGCCGTGCGGTTACGATTTGCTTATGTAAAACGATCGAGGATAATAAAGACATTGCGTATCAGTGATATGCCCCAATACTGTTGGTATATCCATAAGAGACTCTGACATAGCCATGCCTGAACACTATCGTTATTCCTTGCCTGTCAAAGCGGGCGACCAGCGCCAGCTGGGTGAACTCACGGGCGCGGCGTGCGCCACGCTGGTGGCGGAAATCGCCGAGCGTCATCCGGGCCCGGTGATCCTGGTTGCCCCGGATATGCAAAACGCCCTGCGCCTGCACGACGAAATTCGCCAGTTCACCGATAGCCTGGTGTTCAGCCTGGCCGACTGGGAAACGCTGCCGTATGACAGCTTCTCGCCGCACCAGGAGATCATCTCCTCGCGCCTGTCGACGCTCTATCAACTCCCGACCATGCAGCGCGGCGTGCTGATTGTGCCGGTGAATACCCTGATGCAGCGCGTCTGTCCGCACAGCTACCTGCACGGCCACGCGCTGGTGATGAAAAAAGGCCAGCGCCTGTCGCGTGATGCCCTGCGCGCGCAGCTTGACGGCGCGGGTTATCGCCACGTTGACCAGGTGATGGAGCACGGAGAATACGCGACCCGCGGCGCGCTGCTCGACCTTTACCCGATGGGCAGCGACCAGCCGTATCGTCTGGACTTTTTCGATGATGAAATCGACAGCCTGCGCGTCTTCGACGCCGACACGCAGCGCACGCTTGAAGAAGTGGAGTCCATCAATTTACTGCCCGCGCACGAGTTCCCGACGGATAAAACCGCCATCGAACTGTTCCGCAGCCAGTGGCGCGACAGGTTCGACGTCAAGCGTGATGCCGAGCATATTTACCAGCAGGTCAGCAAAGGCACGCTCCCGGCCGGGATCGAATACTGGCAGCCGCTGTTCTTCAACGAGCCGCTGCCTGCCCTGTTCAGCTACTTCCCGGCGAACACGCTGATTGTGAACACCGGCGATATCGACGCCAGCGCCAGCCGCTTTGAAAGCGAAACCCGCGCGCGCTTCGAAAACCGGGGCGTTGACCCGATGCGTCCGCTGATGCCGCCGGAATCGCTGTGGCTGCGGACCGACGAGCTCAACGCCGAGCTGAAGCGCTGGCCGCGCATGCAGCTGAAAACCGATTCGCTCGCCGATAAGGCCGCCAACACCAACCTCGCCTTCCGGACGCTGCCGGACCTGGCCGTTCAGGCGCAGCAGAAATCCCCGCTGGATAATCTGCGCAAGTTTCTCGAGTCCTTTACCGGCCCGGTGGTGTTCTCCGTTGAGAGCGAAGGCCGTCGCGAAGCGTTAGGTGAGCTGCTGGGACGCATTAAGGTGGCGCCGAAGCGCATCCTGCGCCTGAGCGAAGCGACCGGAAACGGCCGTTACCTGATGATTGGCGCCGCCGAGCACGGATTTATCGACACGCTCAACAACCTGGCGCTGATTTGCGAAAGCGACCTGCTGGGCGAGCGCGTCGCGCGCCGTCGTCAGGACAGCCGTCGAACCATCAACCCGGACACGCTGATCCGCAACCTGGCCGAACTGCATCCGGGCCAGCCGATTGTTCACCTGGAACATGGCGTTGGGCGCTATCAGGGAATGACCACGCTGGAAGCGGGCGGCATTAAGGGTGAATACCTGATGCTGACCTACGCCAACGACGCCAGGCTGTATGTTCCGGTGTCGTCCCTGCATCTGATCAGCCGCTACGCGGGCGGTGCCGAAGAGAACGCGCCGCTGCACAAGCTGGGCGGCGACGCCTGGGCGCGCGCGCGCCAGAAGGCCGCGGAAAAAGTGCGCGACGTGGCGGCCGAGCTGCTGGATATCTACGCCCAGCGCGCGGCCAAAGAGGGCTTCGCCTTTAAGCATGATAAGGAACAGTACCAGCTGTTCTGCGACAGCTTCCCGTTTGAAACCACGCCGGATCAGGCTCAGGCCATTAACGCCGTGCTGAGCGACATGTGCCAGCCGCTGGCGATGGACCGCTTAGTCTGCGGCGACGTCGGCTTCGGCAAAACCGAGGTGGCAATGCGCGCCGCCTTCCTGGCGGTGGAAAACAACAAGCAGGTGGCGGTGCTGGTGCCGACCACCCTGCTCGCCCAGCAGCACTTCGACAACTTCCGCGACCGCTTCGCCAACTGGCCGGTGCGCATCGAGATGCTGTCGCGTTTTCGCAGCACCAAAGAGCAAACGCAGATCCTGGAGCAGGCCAGTGAAGGCAAGATCGATATTCTGATCGGCACCCATAAGCTGCTGCAAAGCGACGTGAAGTGGAAGGATCTGGGGCTGCTGATCGTCGACGAAGAGCACCGCTTTGGGGTTCGTCATAAAGAGCGCATCAAAGCGATGCGCGCCGACGTCGATATTTTGACCCTGACCGCCACGCCAATCCCGCGAACGCTAAACATGGCGATGAGCGGCATGCGCGATCTGTCGATTATTGCCACGCCCCCTGCGCGCCGTCTGGCGGTAAAAACCTTTGTCCGCGAGTACGATAACCTGGTGGTGCGCGAGGCGATCCTCCGTGAAGTGCTGCGCGGGGGTCAGGTCTATTACCTCTACAACGACGTGGAAAACATCCAGAAAGCGGCCGACAGGCTGGCGGAGCTGGTGCCGGAAGCGCGTATTGCCATCGGTCACGGGCAAATGCGCGAGCGCGAGCTGGAACGGGTAATGAACGACTTCCACCACCAGCGCTTTAACGTGCTGGTATGCACCACCATCATCGAAACCGGGATCGACATTCCGACGGCGAACACCATCATCATTGAACGCGCGGATCACTTTGGCCTGGCGCAGCTTCACCAGCTCCGCGGCCGCGTCGGGCGTTCGCACCATCAGGCCTACGCCTGGCTGCTGACGCCGCATCCGAAAGCAATGACCACCGACGCGCAAAAGCGCCTGGAAGCCATCGCCTCGCTGGAAGACCTCGGCGCAGGCTTTGCGCTGGCGACGCACGATCTCGAGATCCGCGGGGCTGGCGAGCTGCTGGGTGAGGACCAGAGCGGCTCGATGGAAACCATCGGCTTCTCGCTCTATATGGAGCTGCTGGAAAACGCGGTCGATGCCCTGAAGGCCGGGCGCGAACCGTCGCTGGAAGATCTCACCAGCCAGCAGACCGAGGTCGAACTGCGCATGCCTTCCCTGCTGCCGGACGATTTCATTCCGGACGTGAATACCCGACTGTCGTTCTACAAGCGCATCGCCAGCGCGAAGACGGAAAACGAGCTGGAAGAGATCAAGGTTGAGCTGATCGACCGCTTTGGCCTGCTGCCCGATGCGGCGCGAAACCTGCTGGATATCGCGCGCCTGCGCCAGCAGGCGCAGAAGCTGGGCATTCGCAAGCTCGAAGGCAATGAAAAAGGCGGCGTAATTGAGTTCGCCGAGAAGAATCACGTCAACCCGATGTGGCTCATCGGCCTGCTGCAAAAACAGCCGCAGCATTTCCGCCTTGATGGCCCTACGCGCCTCAAATTTACCCAGGAGCTGACGGAGCGCAAAACCCGTATGGACTGGGTGCGTAACTTTATGCGGCAGCTGGAAGAGAACGCGATCGCATAAATCCCCTTCCCCCGTTAGCCAACGCTAACGGGGGACAATTTACAAACTCTTTGCACTTCACCCGATCTTCCCAACACATCCATTCGCCATAATTATTATTAACGCCTTATAAAACAATAACCTTATCATTTGCATGGATTATGGTGATGATGACCTCTTCGCGTTTTACTCGCTGGATGACCCTGTTTGCGCTGGCAGCCACCGTCGCGGTTGCGCTTCCCGCTCGGGCAAACACCTGGCCCCTTCCTCCGCCCGGCAGCAAGGTCGTGGGCGAAAACCGCTTCCACGTGGTTGAAAATAATGGCGGTTCGCTGGAAGCCATTGCCAAAAAATATAACGTCGGCTTTCTGGCGCTGCTGCAGGCGAACCCCGGCGTCGACCCGTACGTCCCGCGCGCGGGCAGCGTGTTGACCATCCCGTTACAGACTATCCTGCCGGACGCGCCGCGCGAGGGAATGGTGATAAACCTGGCCGAGCTGCGTCTCTACTATTACCCACCGGGCAAAAACGAGGTCACCGTCTACCCGATCGGTATAGGACAGCTGGGCGGCGATACGCTGACGCCGACGATGGTCACCACGGTCTCGGATAAACGCGCGAATCCAACCTGGACCCCAACGGCCAACATTCGTGCACGCTATAAGGCTCAGGGCATCGATCTTCCCGCGGTTGTTCCCGCTGGCCCGGATAACCCGATGGGGCACCACGCGATCCGCCTGGCGGCCTACGGCGGCGTTTACCTGCTGCACGGAACGAATGCCGACTTTGGCATCGGCATGCGCGTCAGCTCCGGCTGTATTCGCCTGCGCGATGATGATATTAAAACGCTGTTTAACGTCGTTACGCCGGGAACCAAAGTGAACATTATCAATACGCCGATCAAGGTTTCTGAGGAGCCGGGCGGCGTGCGGCTGGTCGAAATTCACCAGCCGCTATCGAAAAATATCGGCGACGATCCGCAGACGCTGCCCATTAACCTGAATGCCGCAATGGTAAGCTTCAAAACGAACGCGAATACCAACAGCGCGGTGATGGAGCGGGCAATGGAGGTCCGGTCAGGCATGCCCACCGACGTTACCCGGCATCACGATGTCATTCAGCAATCGATGTGAACCAGAAAGAAAAACGCCCTGCTTAGCAGGGCGTTTTTTATTGCAGTGGCATAAATGAGGGTTTTTATGTCCGGCTTATTTGTAGATGACGGCGGTGCCGTGCAGGGTGTTAGGACCGGTCACAGAGGTGATGCGGTAAGATTTTGCACCCATTTCCTGCGCTTTTTGCGCCAGCTGATCTTCCAGGGAACCCAGGTTGGTCCCGGCAGACGCGGAAATTGTACCGACTTTATGCTGATCGGCAGGGGTGGATTGAACCTGTACAGCAGCAAAGCTTGCGAAAGAGAGTGAGCTCAGAACAGCGGCAGCGATAAGAGTTTTTACGTTTTTCATGATGTTTACCTATAGCAGATGAATATGGAGGTCGTTAATCATTTAGTTAACGATCGATAGGTAAATCATAAGTGTGATCCACATCACACGTCAACACAATTTTATAACGAGCATTAATTTAATTTCAAAGTCGTTATTTTTCATGAAGATATGATTAATTTATTTTTAAGCATTCTGCACTGGTGGTGGGTTGCGTTTATTTTTATAATGGTCATTCACCAAACCAACAGAGGACCAACGGCAAATGACAACCGACGTCACGAGTTGTGCGAAGAAAAGCCGTGGCCGACCAAAAGTGTTTGACAGGGATGCCGCGCTTGATAAGGCCATGACGCTCTTCTGGCAATACGGGTATGAAGCGACCTCGCTTTCCGATCTGGTCGAAGCGACCGGAGCCAAAGCGCCAACGTTGTATGCGGAATTCACCAATAAAGAGGGGCTGTTCAGGGCGGTGCTGGACAGGTACATTTCCCGCTTTGCGGCGAAGCACGAAGCCCAGCTTTTTTGTGAAGAGAAAAGCGTGGAACAGGCGCTACGGGACTATTTCACCGCTGTCGCCACCTGCTTCACCAGTAAAGATACGCCTGCGGGCTGCTTTATGATTAACACCTCTGCCACCCTGGCGGCATCGTCAAAAGAGATTGCCAAAACGGTGAAATCGCGGCATGCGATGCAGGAGGAGACGCTTTGCGCATTTCTGGCTCAGCGCCAGCAGCGCGGTGAAATTCCCGCGCAGTGTAATCCTCAGCTTCTGGCGCAATACCTGAGCTGCATTTTACAGGGAATGTCCATCAGCGCCCGCGAAGGGGCTACGCTGGAAAAACTGCAGAATATCAGTGAAACCACGCTTCGGCTGTGGCCTGAGCTACTGAAAATCTGAAGCAAAAAAAAGCTCCTCAGCCTGAGCGCACGAGGAGCTAAATTCAGAGAACATCTTTTTTACACTTTGTTATTCAGAACCAGCTGGCCGTTCCCATCCAGTGGAATTTGCGTGCCCGGGTCTTTATCCATGCGGATTTTGCCCTGCTGAGCGCCAATTTTGTACGTCACGTCATAGCCCAGCATTTTTTCCGACTTGTCATAGACGGTTTTACAGCGTTGCTGAGTGGTGGTGTAGGTATCGTTGTCCTGCATCGCGCCCTGCACCTGGTTACCGGCATAGCCGCCACCCAGCGCGCCGACCACGGTTGCGACATCTTTACCCCGGCCACCGCCAAACTGGTGACCAATCACGCCACCCGCTACCGCACCCAGAACAGAACCGGCGATGCGGTTTTCATCCTGCACCGGACGACGATGCGTCACGGAGACGTTGCGGCACTCCTGACGAGGGGTTTTGACGGTTTCTTTAATCGGCGTTGCAGAAACCACCTGAGCATACTGCGGGCCGCGATCTAATACGTTGAGACTGGCAACGGCAGCCACACCTAACGCAGCCGCGACGCCAATCCCTATACCCGCCAACATTGATTTATTCACGGGACTTCCTCCTTTGTTGCTATTGGTAACAATTTTGCTATGGAAGCAACGCTGCGCCAATCAGATAAAGGATCAAAAAATGGGCGTTGAAAGGAGATATATTCTATTTAGGAGAACTCTTAAGCACTCAATCTGTGATCTACAGCATGAAATGCTAAAAACTCCCCCCGGAGAGCCCGGAGGGAGTGAAAGATTAGTGCAGCTTGAGACGCGGACGGATCACGCGGTTGATTCTGCCCACCAGCATCATCAGCCCGGTTTTAAAGTAGCCGTGCAGCGCAATCTGATGCATTCGGTACAGGGAGATATACACGAAGCGGGCAATGCGCCCTTCTACCATCATTGAGCCGCGCATCAGGTTGCCCATCAGGCTGCCGACGGTTGAGAAGTTTGACAGTGACACCAGTGAACCGTGGTCTTTGTAGACATAGGCTTTCATTGGCTTGCCTTTGTACTGCGCCAGAATATTGTGCAGCACCAGGCTTGCCATCTGGTGAGCGGCCTGCGCGCGCGGCGGCACGAATCCTCCCTCAGGACGGGCACAGGAGGCGCAGTCGCCGATGGCAAAGATTTCAGGATCGCGCGTGGTTTGCAGCGTAGGCTCCGTCACCAGTTGATTAATGCGGTTGGTTTCCAGGCCGCCGATATCTTTCATAAAGTCAGGGGCTTTGATGCCCGCCGCCCAGACCATCAGATCCGCTTTGATGTACTCGCCGTCTTTGGTGTGCAGGCCGCCTTCGTCGGCGCTGGTCACCATGGTCTGGGTCAGTACCCGCACGCCCAGCTTGGTGAGTTCATTGTGCGCCGCACCGGAAATACGCGGAGGCAGCGCAGGCAGAATGCGCTCACCGGCTTCAACCAGCGTGACGTTCAGCGCGTCATTTGTTAACCCTTTGTAACCGTAGCTGTGCAGCTGCTTCACCGCATTGTGCAGCTCCGCAGAGAGCTCAACGCCCGTCGCGCCGCCGCCGACAATAGCGATATTCACCTTACCGTTTGCACCCATATTGCTGGTGTACTTCAGGAACAGGTTCAGCATTTCCTGATGGAAACGACGCGCCTGGTGCGGGTTATCGAGGAAGATACAGTGCTCTTTCACGCCCGGCGTGTTGAAATCGTTGGAGGTACTGCCCAGCGCCATGACCAGCGTGTCATACGCCAGCTTGCGCTCGGGAACTAACAGCTCCCCTTTTTCATCACGCAGTTCTGCCAGAGTGATGGTTTTGCTTTCACGGTTGATGTCCACTACCGAGCCCAGCTGGAACTGGAAATGATGGTTGCGCGCGTGCGCCAGATAGCTGAGCGCGTCCACGCCCTCATCCAGAGAGCCGGTCGCCACTTCGTGCAGCAGCGGTTTCCACAGGTGGCTGTGGTTACGATCCACCAGCGTGATTTTGGCTTTTTTACCGCGACCCAGCTTCTTACCCAGCTGCGTAGCCAGCTCCAGCCCGCCAGCACCACCGCCTACAATCACTATCTTTTTCAATGGCGTAGTCAACGTGACCCCCTCAAATTATTAACCAATTGTTAATTAAAAGTTATAAAAATAACCCTTAATTAACAACAGGTTACAGCACTGAAACCATTCAGGTGCATTGAGAATACCACGTCAGGCGCATTGGTCATACCAAAATTGATATGCATCAAGTTTTGATGGCTTAAAAGTAGACAATTCTGGGTAAAAAGAAAGCCCGGCACGCTTTCGCGGCCGGGCTTAGATGCCTGCTCACACGGGGTTAACCCAGCGTTTTAAACGCTTTGATACGCTGCAGGTGCGGGGAGATGTTTTTGAACTTGTGAGTCTGCTCTTCGTCCCAGACGATTTCATAGTAATGATGCAGCAGTTCTGCTGACCGGTGGCTGTTGAGCGCCTCATCATTACGCGACAGGATGACCAGACAGCGGTCACGGTTTTTCTCACGAAAATTGCTGACGCACTTGGTCGCAATGTCGGCATACTCTTCCGGGCGGTCGATCTTGCCTTCCATGTTTTCGTTCGGGAAAAGGTTGGGATTGAATACCACCTGGCGGATGTCGCACAGGAAGCCAATCCGCTCCGCCCAGTAGCCGCCCAGCCCCACGCCGCAAATCAGGGGGCGATCGTCGACGTTGAGCTGCAGCATCTTGTCCACCTCTTTAAGCAGATGCTGCATATCATGCTTCGGATGGCGCGTGCTGTAGCTGATTAACCGTACATCCGGATCGATAAACTGCAGCTGCAGCACCTTCTCATGATTACCAGGACTGTTTGAGTCAAAACCGTGTAAATAGATGATCATCGTCTTCTCACCACGCTACGCCTTCCGGGAGGGTTTACAGGCTGGCTTTATGTGCCTGCCAGCGCTCATTCAGGTCTTCAAGCCGGGCGTTGACCGTCTTCCAGCGCGCCGAATCCATCAGCTCCTGACGGCTAAATGAACCTTTATGATACAATTGTGTAACACGCTCTGCATTGATCGGCGACAGGTTATCCAGCACGCTAACGGCACCTTTACGATTATTGCAGACCAGGATCATATCGCAACCCGCATCCAGCGACGCCTGACCGCGTTCAGCGTAGCTGCCCATAATCGCGGCGCCTTCCATCGATAAATCGTCAGAGAAGATCACCCCATTGAAGCCCAGCTCCTGGCGCAGAACGGTTTTCAGCCAGTGCGGAGAGCCGCTGGCTGGGCGCGGGTCAACGTCGCTGTAAATCACGTGCGCGGGCATAATGGCATCCAGCTTGTTATCGGTGATAAGCGATCTGAACACCGACATATCTTTGGCGCGAATTTCCGCTTCCGGGCGCGGATCGCGCGGGGTCTCTTTATGGGAATCCGCCGTCACCGCTCCGTGCCCCGGGAAGTGTTTCCCGGTGGTTTTCATCCCGGCATCGTGCATGCCGTCAATGAACCGGGTCGCCATGGCCAGCGCAATACGCGGATCGTCATGGTATGAACGCTCGCCGATGGCAGCGCTGATATGCCCTACATCCAGCACCGGGGCGAAGCTGATGTCGATATCCATGGCAATCATTTCGCTGGCCATCAGCCAGCCGGCCTCCTGTGCCAGCTTGCCGCCCTCTTCCGTGCCGAGCAGCGCAGCAAAAGACTGGGCGGCGGGCAGGCGGGTAAAACCGTCGCGAAAACGCTGCACGCGTCCGCCTTCCTGATCGACGGCGACCACCAGATGATTGCGCGACGCGGCGCGGATCTGACGCACCAGCTCGCGCAGCTGCGCCGGATCGTGATAGTTGCGGGTAAACAGGATCAGGCCACCCACCAGCGGATGCGCCAGAATTTCACGCTCCTCCGCATCCAGCTCAAACCCTTCTACATCCAACATGACTGGACCCACATCCACCTCTCTTATCCTTTCGTTTGTAACTGACGCCAGGCATCGTCTGCCAGCGCAATAAATTGTTTGTCTCTGGACTGCCGATAGCGCATTTCAAACCAGCCCGCCATTAACATGACGACCCAGAGTCGCCAGCGTTTGACCTGACGCCTCAGCAGGTCGGGATCAATATGCGCTACCCGGGCGTAGTCACCGATGAGCCTCTGCCGCGCGGCATCGCTCTCTGCCCACACTGCCGCCAGCTCCAGCGCCACATCGCCATCCCCGGCATATTCCCAGTCGACAAGCCTGACGCCTGCTGGCGTATGAATAATATTTCCGGCATGAACGTCCATATGCAGCGGCGAGAGCCGAATCGGCTGCGGCTCGCCGGTTTTACGCAACCGCCTGAGAAGCGCCAGCCACGCGGGCGTGCGTCTGTCAGGCGAAGCCTGCTGCCAGTAACGTTCAAGCAGCGGGTATAGCGTGATCCGCCATCCCAGACGCCGCTGCCGGTGCAGATGATACAGCATTGCCGCAAGCTCGGGCGTGTCCGGCAGCGCGCTTTTAACGTCACCGTCCAGATAGTCGACGGCCATCCAGCCCTGGCTGAAAAAACGTGGGGCAGGCACGAGATCTGACGGAAGACGCTTCAGGGCGCGAAACTGACGACGGAAGTGGGAGGCTGGCGCGTCGGGGTCGTGATGGTGCCGCAACACCAGACGTCGTTCGCCATGGGCGATAATGCAACTCGCGCCGCCAAGCCCGGAGTGGGCCTGCGGCGCGATAAGGCGGTACTGAGGAAAAAAGCGCGTCAGAATCTCTTCACGCGTGCTGTCATTGTTGCGTAACCGCACCTTTACCTGACCAGATAATTTCGCCTGTCTGAACCAGCATCAGCTGCATCTGCAGGGCTGGTGTGTTCACGTTACCGGTGGCGTTAGAGTAAAGCACATACTGCGCGCCAACGTTACGGGCAATGCCGATCGCCTTGCTGCGCGTGCCCAGGCTATCCTGCGGCGACAGGCCCAGCTGCTGTTTGGCTACCGCGAGCTGCTGAGCCGAGACCAGCGTAAACTTGCCGTTGTTAGCCAGCGCATTGCGCAGGGTTTCCGTCGCTTCGCCCGCGTTCAGCGAACCGTTGGTGCGGTTGTTCACGCTGTCGACCAGCAATACGCTGCCCGCCGTCACGCCCTGTGCCTGCAGCATTTTGCCGACCATAGGCTGCATCGCCCCGTTCCAGTCGTAATGGCGAACGCGCGGCGTAGGCTGTGACGTCTGGTCCGGATGCTCAATCGGGCCTGGCTGTGCCGGTATTGACGGTACGGACGGCACGGTTGGCTGCGGCTGCGTTGGCTGCGTCGGCTGTTCCGTACCCGGCTTCGCCTCTTCCACAGGCGCAGGCTGTTCAGTTCGGGTCACACACCCTGCCAGGAACAGAGCGAAAGCTGTGACGAGCGCATAGCGGCTCAAATTTTTAATCAAGATTCACCCCTCAGAGATAAAGATAAAGTCTCACCTTATGTGCACCCAGATAGTTGGCGCTGCCATAGAGCGTTACCGACGATCTGGCCGGAATGGTGACGCTGCGCGGCGCCTCCAGCGGATGCATTTCGAGACCTCTTACGTCATACCAGAAAAAACGGTAGTGGACCGTCACGGGTTCGTGTCTTTCATTAAAGAGCGTAGAGGAGGCAGATGAGTTGATTTCACTGATGGTCAACGCGGGCTGTTGCGCCGTGATGCCTGCCGCAAGCACGGAAGATTCCATGACCAGCGTCTGTTCATCATTCACGGGGATCGCCGGACGCGAGCTGCATCCCACCATCATCATCGCCATTACCAGCGCTGCAATACGCCCTTTAAGCATGTCAAAGACCTTTATGTGCCAGCATCGGTCCCAGAGGACGTCCACCCAGCAGATGCATGTGAATATGGTAAACTTCCTGACCACCGTGACGGTTGCAGTTCATGATCAGACGATAACCGTCTTCTGCAATCCCTTCCTGTTCAGCAATTTTCGCGGCCACCGTCAGCATACGACCTAACGCCACTTCGTGCTCGGTTTTTACGTCGTTTACAGTCGGAATCAGAATATTGGGAATGATAAGGATGTGCGTCGGCGCCTGAGGGGAAATGTCCCGGAAAGCCGTCACCAGTTCATCCTGATAGACGATATCCGACGGAATTTCGCGACGGATAATTTTACTGAAAATCGTTTCTTCAGCCATGACCTTTTCCTTTTTTGTTTAATCTGGCGCAATGCGTCCGCTGTAAACACACTCTCTGAATGAGCGTGTGACACAATTCAAGAGTATGAGCGAGTTTCTCCTGTCCTTTCAACCTCCTCCCTCGATTTCTTTCCTGAATGGCCATCAGCTGACTGAAGAGTGACCGCTCGCGGAGCTAAACGGGCTGAAACATTATTTCAGATCGGGTCGACACATCTGTTTACAGCATTAATAGCAATGCGTATATTTCGCATTTGCATTTTCATGCGCATTTTTAACATAGAAAACGACGCCAGCCCGTTACTGCGGGACTGACGCATCCCCCCTTCACCGTTATAAGGGTTTGATCATGTCTTTCATTACTCACTCCAGGGATGGGCAACATCAGCCTGCCGCAACGCCTTCGTTGCTGGCAGCCTGCATCGCTATGGCATTGACGCCAGCCGCCTCTTTCGCTGCATCAGCGACTGAAGACACCGTTGTCGTTGACGGCGGTTTTGACAATACACAGGATCCTTCCGCAAGCCAGGAGCAGGATTACAGCGTAAAAACCACGACTACCGGCACCAAACTGTTGCTGGTTCCCCGCGATATCCCGCAGTCCGTCAGCGTGATTAGCCAGCAGCGCATGGCCGATCAGAACCTGCAATCTATCGGCCAGGTGTTAACCAACACCACGGGCGTGACGGCGCAGGTCCAGGACAGCGACCGTACCGTATTTTACTCGCGCGGATTCTTCGTCAGTAACTACGCCTATGACGACCTGCCCACCTCCATCAGCGAGGTGTGGAACTTTGGTGATACCGCCGCCGATACCGCCATCTACGACCGAATCGAAGTGGTGCGCGGCGCAACCGGCCTGATGTCCGGTACGGGCAACCCGGCTGCGTACGTCAACATGGTGCGAAAGCATGCGGATAGCAGTGAATTCAAAGGGAATGTCTCGGCCAGCTACGGCAGCTGGGACAAGCAGCGCTACGTGCTGGATCTCCAGGCTCCGCTGGTGGAGTCCGGTAAGGTGCGGGGCCGCCTGATTACCGGTTATCAGGATAACGACAGCTTCGTGGATAACTATCACTACCGAAAGAAATTCCTCTACGGCGTGATGGATGCGGACGTCACCGACAGTACGACCCTCTCTGTGGGATATGAGTATCAGGAAAGCAACACCGACAGTCCCACCTGGGGCGGGCTGCCGACGTGGTACAGCGACGGAAGCAAAACCGATTACAATCGTAGCCAAACCGTTGCACCAAAGTGGGCTTATTCGGATAAGGACAGCACGCGCATCTTTGCTAACCTGACCCAGCGCTTCGACAACGGCTGGGAGGCGCACATTAACGGCATGCATGCTGAAACCAACTTCGACAGCAAGCTGATGTATATGTCCGGCTATCCGGATAAAGAGACCGGCGCGGGCATGGTGGGCTATGGCGGCTGGAACCGTGGCGAACGTAAACAGGATGCCGTGGACGCGTTCCTGCGCGGCGATTTCGACCTCTTTGGCCGCCAGCACGAAATGATGTTCGGCGGCAGCTTCAGCCGCCAGCGTAACCATTATGACAATTCAATGCCTGACGCGGTTTACGGCATGGTTGATGTGGGCAACTTTAAGAACTGGAACGGAAACATTTCCGACCCGCAGTGGACGCCGTGGAAGCTCTACAGTCAGGACGATATCCGCCAGTCCTCAGCGTATACCTCAGCCCGCTTCTCGCTGGCCGATCCGCTGCATCTGATCCTCGGCGCGCGCTATACCAATTATAACATTCGCTATAATCCGGCAGGCTCTCCGGACACCCGTCTGCAAAGCACCAAAGATGACGTAACCCCCTACGCGGGCCTGGTCTACGACATCAATGAAGACTGGTCGACCTACGTCAGCTATACCTCTATCTTCCAGCCGCAGGACAAGCGGGACGCCAGCGGACGCTATCTCGACCCCACCACGGGCAAAAGCTACGAAGCCGGTGTGAAAGCAGACTGGTTCAACACCCGCCTGACCACCTCGCTGGCAATATTCCGCATTGAACAGGATAACGTGGCGAGCAATACCTATACCTACATGCCGAGCGGCGAATCCATTTATGAATCGCTGGACGGCGTGGTCAGTAAAGGGATCGAGTTCGAGCTGAACGGCGCGTTAACCGATAACTGGCAGCTGACCTTCGGCGCGACGCGCTACATTGCTGAAGATAAGAACGGCAACGCGGTAAGTTCCGATCAGCCACGCACAACCATGAAGCTGTTCACCCGTTATCAGCTGCCTATGCTGCCCGCGCTGACCGTAGGCGGAGGCGTAAACTGGCAGAACAAAGTGTGGACGGATGTGGATGGCGCGCCGGCGGGCCGCAGCCGTGCAGAGCAAGGGAGCTACGGGCTGGTTAACCTGTTTAGCCGCTATCAGGTCACCAAAGATTTCGCCGTTCAGGCGAACGTCAACAACCTGTTCGACAAGGAGTACTACGATTACGTCGGCTCTTATGTGGTTTACGGCGCGCCGCTGAACGTCTCGGTGAGCGCGAGCTACGACTTCTGAGCGTTAAGCCGGGCCTGCCCTTCACGTAGGCCGGGTAAGGCGCAGCCGCCACCCGGCATCACAAACCGCACTAATAAAAAAGGCAGCCATTCGGCTGCCTTAGTCTCCCCGGTCACAACTTAGTTGTTGCGGATGTACTCATCCATTTCGGTTTTCAGGTTATCGGATTTGGTACCGAAGATTGCCTGAACACCAGAACCTGCAACAACCACGCCCGCTGCGCCCAGTTTTTTCAGACCCGGCTGGTCCACTTTCGCTACGTCGGCAACGCTCACACGCAGACGAGTGATACACGCGTCCAGGTTAGTGATGTTCTCTTTACCACCGAACGCGGCAACCAGTGCTGGCGCCATTTCGCTGGTCGCACCTGCTTTGCTGTCTTCAGTTGCATCTTCACGGCCTGGGGTTTTCAGGTCCAGTGCTTTGATCAGCACGCGGAAGATGGTGTAGTAAACAACGGCATAGCACGCACCGACGATTGGGAACAGCCACAGTTTGCTGCTGTTACCAGACAGAACGATGAAGTCGATCAGGCCGTGAGAGAAGGACGTACCGTCACGCATACCCAGCAGGATACAGATTGGGAACGCCAGACCCGCCAGAATCGCGTGGATAACGTACAGGATCGGCGCAACGAACATGAAGGAGAACTCGATCGGCTCGGTGATACCGGTCAGGAACGAGGTCAGCGCTGCGGAGATCATGATACCGCCCACTTTTGCACGGTTCTCTGGTTTAGCAGAGTGCCAGATGGCAATCGCAGCAGCCGGCAGACCGTACATTTTGAACAGGAAGCCACCAGACAGTTTACCTGCAGTTGGGTCGCCCGCCATGTAACGTGGGATATCGCCGTGGAATACCTGACCTGCCGCGTTGGTGAATTCACCAATCTGCATCTGGAATGGAACGTTCCAGATGTGGTGCAGACCGAATGGCACCAGGCAACGCTCGATGAAGCCGTAGATACCAAACGCCACAACCGGGTTCTGGTAAGCAGCCCACTGAGAGAAGGTCTGGATCGCGGAACCGATTGGTGGCCAGATGAAGGACAGGATCACGCCAGTGAAAATCGCTGCCAGACCAGAAATGATCGGAACGAAACGCTTGCCCGCGAAGAAGCCCAGATACTCAGGCAGCTTGATGCGATAGAAGCGGTTGAACATATACGCTGCAATCGCACCGGAGATGATACCGCCCAGAACACCGGTGTCAGCCAGGTGTTTCGCGGCAATCTCTTCTGCCGGTAAATGCAGAACCAGCGGCGCAACCACAGCCATGGTTTTCACCATGATGCCGTAAGCTACCACTGCAGCCAGCGCAGATACGCCGTCGTTATTGGTGAAGCCCAGAGCCACACCGATCGCGAAGATCAGTGGCATGTTAGCAAAGACAGAACCGCCTGCTTCGGCCATCACGTGGGACACTACGGCTGGCAGCCAGCTGAAGTTAGCAGAACCGACACCCAGCAGGATACCTGCGATAGGCAGTACGGATACTGGCAGCATCAGCGATTTACCGACCTTTTGCAGGTTAGCAAATGCATTCTTAAACATAATTGAGAGTGCTCCTGAGTATTTGTGCTTTTTTTACGCTTTCACGCATTGGCCCGGGGGGAGTACCGTGCCGTGGACAGGACATCTAAGCGCCCTTTATTTATTACACAGAGTAAAATAATTCCCTCTGAGTTTGTTTGACGGCTATCACGTTTCAGCTTAAGGCGGTCGAAAAACTTGCAGTTATTTACAAAAAGCATGTCTGGATGTGTCTAAAAACACCCTCACCGCCCCAAATGAGGCGGTGAACTTTACTCGCTTTGTTTATTAATTACGAGCCTAAAAAAAACAGGTGTATCAGACAGATTGCAGGCGGGCGGGGTCAATATGGAACAGCGTGGAGAAGTTTTCCGTCGTGACGCGGGCCAGCTCTTCGATGCTGACGCCCTTCAGTACGGCCATGTACTCCGCCACGTCTCTCGTCATCGCGGGCTGGTTCTCTTTACCGCGATGCGGAACCGGCGCCAGATACGGAGAATCGGTCTCCACCAGGATGCGATCGAGTGGGACATAACGGGCAGCATCACGCAGCTGCTCGGCGTTACGGAACGTCACGATCCCGGAAAACGAGATATAAAACCCCAAATCAAGCAGCTTACCCGCCGTTTCTCTGTCTTCTGTGAAACAGTGTAGTACGCCACCGCAATCCGTCACGTTTTCTTCCCGGAGGATCGCCAGGGTATCCGCTCGCGCATCGCGGGTGTGGACGATAACCGGCTTGTTCAGCTCGCGGCCAATACGAATATGGTTGCGGAAGGACTCCTGCTGGCGCGGTTTGGTTTCCGGCGTATAAAAATAGTCCAGCCCGGTCTCGCCCATTGCCACTACGCCCTCTTCTGCCGCCAGTCGGCGCAGATCCTCAACGTCGTACGCCTCGTCCTGATTCAACGGGTGCACGCCGCAGGAGAACACCACGTTATCGCGAACGCCCACCAGCTCGCGCATGGTGCGATACCCCGGCAGCGTCGTCGCCACCGCAAGGCAGAATTTCACATCGCGGGCAGCGGCTTTTTCCAGCACGTCATCCACGTTTTTATGCAGGGATTGATAATCCAGGCCATCAAGATGGCAGTGTGAGTCGACTAAAAACATAATGTCTCTCTCAGAGATGGGAAACCGGCGGCGTAACGCCGGGTTGCAGGTAGTGTTCAATACGCAGTAACTGGTCGGTCAGTAAAAGCTCGCGATTAAGACCCGTCACGGTTAAAAGCTGTTCACGGCTGTGGCAAACTTCATGAAGCACCGCGCGCAGAATCGCCCCTGAGAGGCGGTTCGCCAGCGTATTGACCAGCGGCCACGCGTCCGGATTGGTCAGCAGCGTTGCCCCCTGCTGGATTTTAAGCGCATCCAACAGCAGGGAGGCCAGCCAGTGCAGACGCTCCACCACCCGATCGCTGTTCAGCGCGGGCAGTAAACTGAGCCAGTCACGGTTATCGAGCGCCGCTTCGACGGCCCGGCAAAGCGTTTCTCGCTCTGACCAGACGTCAGGTTGCAGCAGCGCCAGCGCCGCCGCGGGCGCACCGCTGCTCAGGCGTAACGCGGTCAGCGCGCTTTCTTGTGACGTTGTCACCTCGCGCGCAAGCCAGCTCAGCGCCCACGATTCCTGAGGCACCGCCAGGTGATGAAGACGACAGCGGCTGCGCAACGTCGCCAGCAAGCGTCCCGGGTCACGGCATGAGAGGAAGAACCACGTTTTTACCGGCGGCTCTTCCAGGGTTTTTAGCAGGGCGTTAGCCGCCGCCTCGGTCAGCAGCGTTGCGTCTTTAAGCCAGACCACCTTCGCGCCGCCCAGCCGCGCGTGTTCATACAATTTTTCACTGACTTCACGCACGGCATCAATACCGAGCGCGCTTTTGCCCTTCTCAGGCTCAAGCGTATAGTAGTCAGGATGCGTGCCCGCCTGCATCAGCTGGCAGCCGCGGCATTTGCCACAGCTCTTGTGCCCTTCCGGCTGCTGACACATCAGAAAACGGGCGATGGCGTAAATCAGCGCATCGTCGCCCATTCCCGGCAAGGCCTGAATCAGTAACGCATGATGCCCCCGACCCGCCTGATAGCTGCCGATCAGCTGTTCAAAGTGCGGGCGCAACCATGGATACCATTTCATGCCTGCTGCTCCTGCACCCACTGCGTAACGGTTTGCTGAATGTCACGCGTAACGTCGTCCAGGGATTGCGTTGCGTTGATGGTGCGAATGGAGCTGTCCTGTGCGGCCAGTTCAAGATAGCGCGCGCGGGTGCGGTTAAAGAAATCAAACGACTCCTGTTCAATGCGATCCAGCTCGCCGCGCGCGCGGGCGCGCTTGAGGCCCACTTCCGGGGTCACATCGAGATAGAGCGTCAGGTCGGGGCGAAAATCACCTAATACGGCATTGCGCAGCGTTGCCAGCATGGTCTGGTCAATACCGCGACCTCCGCCCTGATACGCCTGAGTGGACAGATCGTGACGATCGCCAATTACCCACTTGCCGCTGGCCAGGGCAGGCTTAATCACCGTCTCAACCAGCTGAACGCGTGCCGCGTAGAACATCAGCACTTCGGCTTTGTCAGTGATAACCTCGTCGCCGACGGATTTAATATCCAGCACCAGGCTGCGCAGCTTTTCAGCCAGCTGCGTGCCGCCCGGCTCGCGGGTGAATACCATGTCCACCACGCCAAGCGCGTTGAGCGTATCCACCACCACGTTGCGGGCGGTGGTTTTACCCGCCCCTTCGAGTCCCTCAATGACAATGTATTTACTGCGCATTTTTTTCCTTAAGTGCCTTCAGATAGTCCTGAACGGAGCGATTGTGGCTGGCAAGGTTGGTGTTAAAGGTATGCCCCCCTTTTCCATCAGCCACAAAATAGAGATACGGTGTTTTCGCCGGATGCGCGGCGGCGTTGAGCGACGCTTCGCTCGGCGTGGCAATCGGGCCTGGCGGCAGGCCGCTAATCACGTAGGTATTATACGCCGTTGGCGTCTCGAGATCTTTCCTCGAAATCTTTCCGCTGTAGCTCTCGCCCATGCCGTAAATAACGGTAGGGTCGGTTTGCAGACGCATGCCGATGCGCAGACGGTTGATAAATACTGACGCCACGCGATCGCGCTCCGCTGGCACGGCCGTCTCTTTCTCGATGATCGAGGCCATGGTCACGAACTGGTTCCGATCGCTGTAAGGCAATCCTTCCATTCGGCCTTCCCAGGCGGCATCGACGGCGGCGACCATTTTTTTGTGCGCCCGCTTCAGGATCGCCACATCGGTCGTGCCGGCCGTGTACATCCAGGTGTCGGGCCAGAACCAGCCTTCCACCCATTCCGGGTGTTCAAGCTTCAGCGCTTCAGCTACCGTCTGATAGCTGTCGTCTTTTAACGTATGTTTGATATACGGCGCATCGCGCAGCTGTTTGAGGTAATCGCTCAGGCGCATCCCTTCCACAAACCGCAGGGGGAACTGGGCTTCTTTGCCGCTTTCCAGCAGCTGCAGCATCTCTCTGACGGTCATTCCCGGCGTAAAGCGATAGGTCCCGGCCTTGAAATGTGACAGCTCCGGTTCAACGCGCAATAGCCACTGGAATACCCGTGGACGATTAATGATCTTGTCGCCATAAAGCTGTTCCCCAAGCGCCTGACGGCCGGTTCCTGCTTTCAGGGTAAAGATCGTTTCGTCTTTAACCAGGATCTTGCTGTTCGCCAGCTGGCGAACTTTCCATACGCCAGCTCCGCCAGCGACGCCCAGCGCAACGATGAGGATAAGGACAAAGCGCAACATTTTTTTCATGACTATCTGGTTTGCTCACATATCGGGGCTAAAAACTGAAACAGCTCGCGCGAAGACCAGCGTTGGTGGCCATACGCACGGACCGGTACAACAGGCATCAGCGCATTGCAAATGATGACTTCATCCGCGGTCTGTAGGGCGGCTTCTCCTGCGCTAACTTCGACAACGCGAAAGCCAGAGCGTGCCAGCCGATCCAGACAAAACTGACGCATTAATCCATTTACGCCAGCGTGTTCCAGCGACGGCGTAAACACCTCTTCCCCCTGCCGCCAGAATAAATTAGCCGCACAGCATTCCGTAATGAACCCTTCGCTGTCAAGAACCAGCGCCTCATCGGCGTCTGTCTGTTCAAGTTGAGTACGAATGAGCACCTGCTCAAGGCGATTGAGATGCTTAAGCCCGGCCAGCATCGGGTTTCGTCCCAGCCGTATTGGGCTCAGCGTCAGCGTGACGCCGTCCTCTCGCCAGCGAGAGTAGTGCGCGGGATAAGCAGAAACGGAGAGAATACGCGTGGGGTTAAGACACGCTGCGGCGCTGTAACCCCGGCCACCGCTGCCGCGGCTGATGATAACCTTGAGTACGCCGCCAGGCTTGCCGGATGCGAGCTGGCACATTTCCTGGCGCAGTGCGTCCCAGAGCGTAAAGGGGATCATTAGCGTTTCACAGGCATGCTGCAGGCGACGAATGTGCGCCTCAAGCAGGCAGACCTCGCCGTCCAGAATGCGCGCCGTCGTAAAGCAACCATCACCGAACTGTATCGCCCTGTCGCTGGCAGGCAGCGTGTCCTGCTCAAGGCCATTGATTAAAAACATGGTGGCTCCTTATGCGTGGGCGTTTAGTCTGGCAGGATGTCATGCAGCCGACAAGAAGATTAGGCTGAATAAAAAAAGGCCCGGCAAGCGGACCTTTTTAAACGCTATCGGGACGTCAGGATCAGATCTTTTTGAAGATCAGAGAACCGTTGGTGCCGCCGAAGCCGAAGGAGTTACACAGGGTGTACTCCATACCGCTAACCTGACGCGCTTCGTGAGGCACGAAGTCCAGATCGCAACCTTCATCCGGGTTATCCAGGTTGATGGTTGGCGGCACAGCCTGATCGCGCAGCGCAAGGATGGAGTAGATGGACTCTACCGCACCCGCCGCACCCAACAGGTGACCGGTCATGGATTTCGTCGAGCTGACCAGTACGCGGCTGGCAGATTCGCCGAAGATAGACTTAACCGCCTGAGCTTCCGCTTTATCGCCTGCAGGCGTAGAGGTACCGTGCGCGTTCACGTAGCCAATTTGTGCTGGGGTAATACCCGCATCACGAATCGCGTTTTCCATCGCCAGCGCGGCACCCGCGCCGTTCTCAGGAGGAGACGTCATGTGATACGCATCGCTGCTCATACCAAAGCCAACGACTTCAGCATAAATTTTCGCACCGCGTTTTTTCGCGTGTTCGTACTCTTCCAGTACGATCATGCCCGCCCCGTCGCCCAGCACGAAGCCGTCACGGTCTTTATCCCACGGACGGCTCGCCGCCTGCGGATTATCATTACGGGTAGACAGCGCACGCGCCGCACCAAAACCGCCAACACCCAGTGGGGTACTGGCTTTTTCAGCACCGCCCGCAACCATAGCATCTGCATCGCCGTACGCAATAATGCGCGCGGCCTGGCCGATGTTATGTACGCCAGACGTACAGGCGGTCGCGATAGAAATGCTTGGCCCACGCAGGCCGAACATGATGGTCAGGTGACCCGCCACCATGTTAACAATCGTGGACGGAACGAAGAACGGGCTGATCTTACGCGGGCCGCCATTCATCAGAGATGTATGGTTTTCCTCAATCAGGCCAAGACCGCCAATCCCGGAGCCAATAGCGGCGCCGATACGGGTTGCGTTCTCTTCCGTAATCTCAAGGCCAGAATCCTGCATGGCCTGAACGCCAGCGACAATTCCATATTGAATGAAGGCATCCATCTTGCGCTGTTCTTTGCGCGAGATGATCTCTTCACAGTTAAAATCCTTTACTAAGCCAGCAAATTTCGTTGCATAGGCGCTAGTATCGAAATGGTCGATTAGGCTGATGCCGCTCTGACCGGCAAGGAGAGCTTTCCAGGTGGACTCTACGGTATTGCCGACAGGAGACAACATGCCAAGTCCGGTCACAACTACACGACGCTTAGACACGTTTGTCCTCCAGGGAGGGATAAAAAAAGAGATTCGTGGGACTAAAAAAGATAAAACTCAGGCGGTCGAATGACCGCCTGGAGATGTTCACTTACGCCTGGTGACCGTTGATGTAATCAATGGCAGCCTGAACGGTGGTGATCTTCTCAGCTTCTTCGTCCGGAATCTCAGTATCAAACTCTTCTTCCAGAGCCATTACCAGCTCAACGGTGTCAAGAGAATCTGCGCCCAGGTCTTCAACGAAGGAAGCGGAGTTCACAACTTCTTCCTGCTTAACGCCCAGCTGTTCGCCGATAATTTTCTTAACGCGTTCTTCGATAGTGCTCATACTCTTAAATTTCCTATCAAAACTCGCTTTCGCGATGGTTTTCGTAGTGTATAAAATGTTGAAAAATTTGCAACTAAATCCCGGCAGTTCTTACCACGATTTTACGTTATTTTGAGGCCATTCGCCCTAATAACGCAAATATTTTTGATCGTGATTAAACCATGTACATCCCGCCGTTGACGTGGAGGGTCTCACCAGTGATGTAACCCGCTTCGTCAGAGGCTAAAAATGCAACCGCACTGGCGATTTCTTTTGGGTCGCCAAGACGACCCGCCGGAACTGCCGCCAGCGTACCCGCACGCTGATCGTCCGTCAGCGCACGCGTCATGTCCGTTTCAATAAAGCCCGGAGCAACAACGTTTACCGTAATACCGCGGGACGCAACTTCACGCGCCAGCGACTTACTGAAACCGATCAGACCCGCTTTCGCCGCAGCGTAGTTAGCCTGACCAGCATTTCCCATGGTACCAACCACAGAACCGACAGTGATAATACGACCATGACGCTTTTTCATCATAGCGCGCATTACCGCTTTTGACAGACGGAATACAGATGACAGGTTGGTTTCGATGATATCGTTCCACTCGTCGTCTTTCATTCGCATTAACAGGTTATCGCGAGTGATCCCGGCATTGTTTACCAGAATGTCCACTTCGCCAAACTCTGCGCGAATATTTTCCAGAACAGATTCGATAGATGCAGGTTCAGTCACATTCAGTACCAGACCTTTACCGTTCGCACCCAGATAGTCGCTGATGGCCTTAGCGCCATTCTCGCTGGTTGCTGTACCAATCACCTTCGCGCCGCGCGCAACCAGTGTTTCAGCAATTGCACGCCCGATACCGCGGCTTGCGCCAGTGACCAGGGCGATTTTTCCTTCAAAACTCATGGTATTCCTCTTTTATTGCGAGAGTGCCGCTGACATGGCTTCCGGCTCGTTAATCGCCGAGGCTGTCAGGGTGTCAACAATACGTTTTGTCAGGCCGGTGAGGACTTTACCTGGGCCGACTTCATACAGATGCTCAACGCCCTCCGCGGCCATAAACTCAACGGTTTTGGTCCACTGTACCGGGCTGTAGAGCTGGCGAACCAGCGCATCGCGGATCGCTTCCGGCGTGGTTTCGCATTTCACATCGACGTTGTTCACAACGGAAATCGTCGGTGCGTTAAACGTAATTTTTTCGAGCTCAACCGCCAGCTTCTCAGCAGCAGGCTTCATCAGTGCACAGTGGGACGGCACGCTGACCGGCAGCGGCAGCGCACGCTTAGCACCGGCTGCTTTACAGGCCGCACCCGCACGTTCAACCGCTTCTTTATGACCGGCAATAACCACCTGGCCCGGCGAGTTGAAGTTTACCGGAGAGACAACCTGACCTTCAGCAGACTCTTCACACGCTTTTGCAATGGCCGCATCATCCAGACCGATGATGGCTGACATGCCGCCCGTGCCTTCTGGCACCGCTTCCTGCATGAATTTACCGCGCAGCTCCACCAGGCGTACCGCGTCAGCAAACGCGATCACACCGGCACACACCAGCGCAGAGTATTCGCCCAGGCTGTGACCGGCGAGCAGGGCTGGCGCTTTACCGCCCTGCTGCTGCCAGACGCGCCACAGCGCAACGGAGGCGGTCAGCAGCGCGGGCTGCGTCTGCCAGGTTTTGTTCAGTTCTTCGGCCGGCCCCTGCTGGGTCAGCGCCCATAAATCATAACCCAGTGCATCAGAAGCTTCACGGAAAGTCTCTTCAATGACCGGATAGGTTGCTGCCATTTCAGACAACATCCCAACGGTCTGAGAGCCCTGGCCCGGGAACACAAAAGCAAATTGCGTCATTTTTTATTCCTTATACTAGAAACGAACCAGCGCGGAACCCCAGGTGAACCCGCCACCGAAGGCTTCAAGCAAGACCAACTGGCCCCGTTTGATTCGTCCATCGCGTACCGCTTCATCAAATGCGCACGGTACCGACGCCGCAGAGGTGTTGCCGTGACGGTCCAGCGTCACCACAACGTTATCCATCGACATGCCCAGCTTTTTCGCGGTCGCACTGATGATACGCAGGTTCGCCTGGTGCGGCACCAGCCAGTCAAGCGCGGAGCGCTCAAGGTTATTCGCTTCCAGCGTTTCATCGACAATGTGCGCAAGCTCAGTCACTGCCACCTTGAACACCTCGTTCCCTGCCATGGTCAGGTAGATCGAGTTATCCGGATTCATGCGATCGGCGTTAGGGAGCGTCAACAGTTCGCCATAGCTGCCATCAGCATGCAGATGCGTAGAGATGATGCCCGGCTCTTCGGACTGCCCCAGCAGCACCGCGCCCGCACCATCACCAAAAATAATGATCGTTCCGCGATCGGTCGGATCGCAGGTACGCGCCAGCACGTCAGCACCGATTACCAGCGCATATTTAACGGCACCGGATTTCACGTACTGATCGGCAACGCTCAGCGCATAGGTGAAGCCTGCGCACGCGGCAGCGACGTCAAACGCCGGGCAGCCTTTAATACCGAGCATGTTTTGCACCTGGCACGCCGCGCTTGGGAAAGCATGCGTGGCAGACGTCGTGGCAACCACGATCAGGCCAATCTGTTCTTTATCAATGCCCGCCATCTCGATAGCACGCTGTGCGGCTTCGTAACCCATGGTCGACACGGTTTCGTCTGGCGCGGCAATACGACGTTCACGGATACCTGTGCGCGTGACAATCCACTCGTCAGACGTATCTACCATTTTTTCCAGATCGGCGTTGGTACGCACTTGTTTTGGCAGGTAGCTGCCGGTACCTAAAATCTTCGTATACATGTACGCTCAGTCACTTTTAGCTAATACAGATTCCAGGCGAGCGGCAATCCGCTGAGGGACTTGTCGCTGCACCGCCTGCACTGCCTGTTCAATCGCGACAGCAAATGCTCGCTGATTGGCGGCGCCATGACTCTTAATCACGATGCCGCGCAATCCTAACAGACAGGCGCCATTATACTGGTCGGGGTTGAGGTGACTGAATCGCCGCGTCAGGCTTTTTTGTAACCAACGCTTCAATAAAATCAGCCACCAGGCGCTTTTTTTGCCTTCTCCCTGAGATTTCAGCAGAGAAAGAAACATGCGCACGACCCCTTCCATGGTCTTCAACGTGACGTTTCCGGTGAAGCCATCGCACACCAGAACATCCGTTTTCCCCGTCAACAACTCATTGGCTTCGAGATAACCAATATAGTTGATGGAGGGAACCTGTTTGAGCAATTCAGCCGCTTCGCGAATGCTGTCCAGGCCTTTGGTCTCTTCTTCACCAATGTTCAGTAACGCAACACGGGGCGTGTTGATCCCGACCACTTCTTCTGCCAGCACCGCTCCCATCACGGCAAACTGGGCCAGCATAGTACTATCACAGTCGACGTTAGCGCCCAAATCGAGCACTACCGTCTTGCCCTTCTGCTGATGCGGTAACACCGTCACCAGCGCCGGGCGCTCAATACCGTCAATCGGTTTGAGCAGCAATTTCGACAGCCCCATCAGCGCGCCGGTATTCCCCGCGCTAACGCAAGCCTGGGCTCGCCCCTCTTTCACCAGCTCCAGCGCTATCCGCATCGAGCTGCCACGACTGTTGCGAATCGCCTGCGAGGGTCGGGCATCACTGGCAATAACTGACTGCGCAGGAATAATCTGCAGACGTGAACGTTGTTCAAAGTCAGCTTTTGCGAGTAATGGCGTGATTGTGTCGGGATTGCCGACTAAAAGAAGTGTGAGTTGCGAATTAGAATTCAGTGCCTGCAATGCTGCAGGCACTGTCACGGAAGGGCCAAAATCTCCCCCCATGACATCTAACGCCAGGGTTAGACGTGTCAAGGTATCGTCGCAGCCTGGTTCGGTAAATTCCCCGCTTGCACGGGGAAATCCTCACTAAGCCTAATCACGCTTGCGCGTGATTACTTAGTGATAACCTTGCGGCCGCGGTAGAAACCGTCAGCGGTGATGTGGTGACGCAGGTGTTTCTCACCAGAAGTCTTGTCTACAGACAGGCTGGTAACTGCAGTCAGCGCGTCATGGGAACGACGCATGCCACGTTTGGAACGGGTTGGTTTATTCTGTTGTACGGCCATGGACCTTACTCCTCAATTACTTACGCTTTAAGCTGGCTAATACGGCAAATGGGTTTGGTTTTTGCGCTTCATCAGGCAGTTCCCCAAAGACCATGTCCGCCTCGGACACTTCACAGTGTTCAGAATCATGCACCGGAACCACTGGCAAGGTGAGGATGATTTCATCTTCAACCAAAGCCAGCAGATCGATTTCACCGAATTCGTTAACCTCAATCGGCTCATACGCTTCCGGGAGTGCTTCAGCCTGTTCGTCAGAACGAACCGGACTGAAACAATACGTTGTGTGAACATGCTGTACAAACGGTTTCCCGCAACGCTGACACTCGAGCGTTACCGTCACCTTTGCATCACCGGTTAAAACGGCGAGACGCTGGTTGTCGATAGCGAACGACATGGAGCATTCTACATCACTGTCCACACTGACTACGGATTCGGCAATACGCTCAGCCTGATCGGAAGTATAGATACCTTCGTAATCGAGGCGTTTTTGAGCCGTACGAACCGGATCAAGAGTCAGGGGTAATTTTACCTTTTGCATAGGGCGCGCATATTAACTTTGTAACGTCATAGAGTCAAAGAAAAAGGCAACCAGAGCTGCCTTTTGCCAATTATTCGCACACATTGCGGCCTGTAGTTTAAAATGGCTGGCATCGATACGCTATATCTGGTGATAAAAATATGCCAAATCTCGTCCTTGCTTCCACGTCTCCCTACCGCCGAATGCTGCTGGAAAAGCTCGGGATCCCGTTTGAATGCGCCGCGCCAGAGGTGGATGAGACGCCACAGCCGGGTGAATCACCGCGTCATCTGGTGACGCGTCTTGCCAAGGAGAAAGCGCAGTCGCTGGCCGCACGCTACCCTTCGCATTTGATTATAGGCTCCGATCAGGTTTGCGTGCTGGACGGCGAAATCACCGGCAAGCCCCATACTGAGGAGAACGCCTGCCAGCAGCTGATGCGCGCGCGCGGTACTATCGTGACCTTCTATACCGGCCTTGCCCTCTATAACTCCGCATCTGGCCATCTGCAAACCGAGTGTGAGCCGTTCGACGTACACTTCCGTCATCTCAGCGAGCAAGAGATTATGGATTACGTGCGCCGGGAACGGCCGCTTAACTGCGCGGGGAGCTTTAAAAGTGAAGGATTGGGAATTGCGCTGTTCGACAAGCTGGACGGTCGCGATCCGAATACGCTGGTGGGGTTACCGCTGATTGCACTGTGCCAGATGTTGCGCAGAGAAGAGTGTAATCCGCTGACGGTGTAACTTTGCCCAGCGGCGCTTCGCTTGCATGGGCCTACGGGTTTCGTAGGCCGGGTAAGCGCAGCGCCACCCGGCAAAAAATCAGCCGCGCAAAACCTTAAGACAGCGTTTCAACTGCTCATCCAGCGGCGCTTCAATACGGATCGCTTCACCGGTATTCGGATGGGTAAACTTCAGCGCTGCCGCATGCAGGAACAGTCGCGACAGGCCCGTCCCTGCCAGCTGCTTATCAAACTCGCGGTCGCCATAGCGGTCATCAAACGCGATGGGGTGCCCTGCAAACTGCGTATGCACGCGGATCTGGTGGGTACGGCCGGTCACCGGGCTGCAGCGCACCAGCGTGGCAAACTCATAGCGCTCTTCAACCTTAAAGCGCGTCTCAGACGGTTTCCCTTCCTGGCTCACGCGAACAATACGCTCACCGCTTTGCAGAATGTTCTTCAGCAGCGGCGCCTGAACCACTTTTACATGGGACTGCCACTGGCCGCGCACCAGCGCCAGATAGTCTTTCTGCATCCCTTTCTCACGCAGCTGTTCATGCAGCGAACGCAGCGCGGAACGCTTTTTCGCCACCAGCAGCACACCTGAAGTGTCGCGGTCAAGACGGTGCACCAGCTCAAGGAAGCGCGCTTCCGGGCGCAGGGCACGCAGCCCTTCGATTACGCCGAAGCTCAGACCGCTACCGCCATGAACGGCCGTTCCTGACGGTTTATTCAGCACCAGAATATGGTCGTCTTCGTAAAGAATAACATCGCTCAGGGCCGCCACTTTCTGTAGCTTCGGTGAAACGGTCTCTTCTTCACGCTCTGCCACGCGCACCGGCGGAATACGCACTTCATCGCCCGCCTCGAGCTTGTACTCGGGCTTCACGCGCTTTTTGTTGACCCGCACCTCGCCCTTACGCAGGATGCGGTAAATCATGCTCTTCGGTACCCCTTTCAGTTGGGTACGCAAAAAGTTGTCGATACGTTGCCCCGCGTCATCTTCGGCGATAGCAACCATTTTTACGGCTGGAGTCTCTGTTTTCATGGTTGGCGATTCTAAATATCGTCAGCCATTAGCGCCACTCATTTTTCTATGCTTATATTTACTTTTATCCGGGCACTCTTCGGTTTCGCGCAATCGATTTGGTGGTTATTAAACCAATCACCACCTTGAAGTGAAAAAACTGTGAGTAACCGGGTGATAATTGGTAAAAGTCATCTTGCTATAACCCGGCGAGCAGTGGAATAATGAAGCCGTTTTCCGTGTTAAATCCTGGTTACGTAAGGATGTCGACGGAATGACCAATTTTGCCTGACCGATCATCCACGCAGCAATGGCGTAAGACGTATTGATCTTTCAGGCAGTTAGCGGGCTGCGGGTTGCAGTACTTCCCGGTATAAGGATTGTTCTCTGGAGAGTTCTACCCAGGCAATTCCCCTGATAATTGCGCTGTGTTTCCGTATGAAATACAGGCAACCGACACTCTGCGCCTCTTAAGCGAGCGACAACCGTGAGGTTGGCGACGTGAACAGACACGAGGCCATCGGTTCATACCCCGGAAAGCGTCACCTTGCCCGCAGCTTTGTCGTCAATGTAAGAATAACGAGTAAGTTACGATGAAAAGAATGTTAATCAACGCAACTCAGCAAGAAGAGTTGCGTGTCGCCCTTGTGGATGGGCAGCGCCTGTACGATCTGGATATCGAAAGTCCTGGACACGAACAGAAAAAAGCGAACATTTACAAAGGTAAAATCACCCGCATTGAACCAAGCCTTGAAGCTGCATTTGTCGATTACGGTGCTGAGCGTCATGGTTTCCTCCCTCTGAAAGAAATCGCCCGCGAATATTTCCCTGCAAACTACAACGCCCATGGCCGCCCAAACATCAAAGATGTTCTGCGTGAAGGTCAGGAAGTTATCGTTCAGATTGATAAAGAAGAGCGTGGCAACAAAGGTGCCGCACTGACTACCTTTATCAGCCTGGCAGGGAGCTATCTGGTACTGATGCCTAACAACCCGCGTGCGGGTGGCATCTCTCGCCGTATCGAAGGTGATGACCGTACCGAGCTAAAAGAAGCGCTGGCAAGCCTTGAGCTGCCTGACGGCATGGGGCTTATCGTGCGTACCGCAGGCGTTGGCAAATCCGCCGAAGCGCTGCAGTGGGACCTGAGCTTCCGTCTGAAGCATTGGGAAGCTATCCAGAAAGCTGCGGAAAGCCGCCCTGCTCCGTTCCTGATCCACCAGGAAAGCAACGTGATCGTGCGTGCCTTCCGTGACTACCTGCGTCAGGATATCGGCGAGATTCTGATCGACAACCCGAAAGTGCTTGAGCTGGCGCGCCAGCACATTGCCGCGCTGGGCCGTCCGGATTTCACCAGCAAAATTAAACTGTACACCGGTGAAATCCCGCTGTTCAGCCACTACCAGATCGAATCCCAGATTGAGTCCGCCTTCCAGCGTGAAGTGCGTCTGCCGTCCGGCGGCTCTATCGTTATCGATTCCACTGAAGCGCTGACCGCTATCGATATCAACTCCGCTCGCGCAACGCGCGGTGGCGATATCGAAGAGACCGCCTTCAACACCAACCTCGAAGCCGCTGATGAAATCGCCCGCCAGCTCCGCCTGCGCGACCTGGGCGGTCTGATTGTTATCGACTTCATCGACATGACCCCGGTTCGTCACCAGCGTGCGGTAGAAAACCGTCTGCGCGAAGCGGTGCGTCAGGACAGGGCGCGTATCCAGATTAGCCATATCTCCCGCTTTGGCCTGCTGGAAATGTCCCGCCAGCGTCTGAGCCCGTCTCTCGGCGAGTCCAGCCATCACGTCTGTCCGCGCTGCTCCGGCACCGGTACCGTACGTGATAACGAATCTCTGTCTCTCTCTATTCTGCGTCTGATTGAAGAAGAAGCGCTGAAGGAAAATACCAAAGAGGTTCACGCGATTGTGCCTGTGCCGATCGCCTCCTACCTGCTGAACGAAAAACGTGCAGCGGTCAGCGCTATTGAAGCGCGTCAGGGCGGCGTTCGCTGCATCATCGTGCCAAACGATCAGATGGAAACCCCGCACTATCACGTGCTGCGCGTCCGCAAAGGTGAAGAGACCTCCACGCTCAGCTACCTGCTGCCGAAGCTGCATGAAGAAGAGATGGCTCTGCCATCCGATGAAGAGCCCGCCGAGCGCAAACTGCCAGAGCAGCCTGCGTTAGCGACCTTCATCATGCCTGAAGCACCGCCGGAAGCGGCCCTGGAAAAACCTGCGGCCAAGCCTGCAGCGCAGAAACCTGAAGCCGCAGTGGCGAAAGCCCAGCCGGCACAGCCGGGTCTGCTGAGCCGCTTCTTTGGCGCGCTGAAGAAGATGTTTGCTGGCGAAGAAGAGGTTCAGCCAGAGCAGCCGAAAGAAGAGCCAAAAGCAGCCAAGCCTGAGCGTCAGCAGGACCGCCGTAAGCGTCAGAACAACCGCCGCGATCGTAACGACCGCAGCGACCGTAATGACCGTAGCGAGCGTCGTGACAACCGTGACAATCGCTCTGAGAATGGCGAAGGCCGTGAGCAACGTGAAGACAACCGTCGTAACCGTCGCGAGAAACAACAGCAGAATGTTGAAGATCGTGAAATTCGCCAGCAGGCGGGCGATGAGTCTGAGAAGAGCAAACAGCGTGATGACCAGCAGCCGCGCCGTGAACGCAGCCGTCGCCGTAATGACGAGAAGCGCCAGGCACAGCAGGAAGTCAAAAACCTGAACCGCGTAGAGCCTGTTGAACAGCAGGACGGCGAGCAGGAAGAACGCACTCAGGTTATGCCGCGTCGTAAGCAGCGCCAGCTTGCTCAGAAAGTTCGCTTCGCCTCTAAAGTAGCCGAAGAGTCAGCCGTTGTCGCGGTTGAAACCCGCGAGAGCACCACCGGTACACAAGTGGCGAAAGTCGATCTGCCAGCGGTTGTTGATAACAACGTAGAGCAGGATGACAACGGTGAAAACCGTGATAACGCCGGCATGCCGCGCCGTTCACGCCGTTCTCCACGTCATCTGCGCGTCAGCGGCCAGCGCCGTCGCCGCTATCGTGATGAGCGTTACCCGACGCAGTCTCCAATGCCGCTGACCATTGCCTGTGCTTCACCAGAAATGGCCTCCGGTAAAGTCTGGATCCGCTACCCGGTTGCGCGCCCGGAGCAGGTTGTAGAAGAACAGCCTGTAACCGAAGAGGTGATTGCCCCTGTCGCCGCGGTTGAAGAGGTGGTGACAGAAGCGGCAACCGTGGTTGAGCCTCAGGCTCTTGAAACGGAAGCCCCTCACGCAGTGGAAGTTGAAACCACTCACCCTGAAGTGATTGCCGCGCCGGTTGAAGCCGCTCCGCAGCTTATCGCTGAAGAAGATGTCGCGGTGGCTGAAGAAGTCGCTGAAGAAGCTGAACCGGTCGCCGCGGTCGAAGACAGCGCTGAAACCGTCGTCGAAACCACTCCTGAAGAAGTCGTTCAGGACGTTGAGATTCAGGTTGAACCGGTTGTTGAAGAAGCAAAAGCGCCGGAAGTGAAGCCTGAGCCGGTTGTTTCTGCGCCAGCCGCTGCCCACGTGGCGACAGCACCCATGACGCGCGCCCCGGCGCCGGATTACGTGCCTGAAGCCCCGCGTCACAGCGACTGGGTACGCCCGGCCTTCAGCTTCGAAGGTAAAGGCGCTGCAGGCGGCCACAGTGCAACGCATCAGGCAACTGCACCGGCGACCCGTCCGCAGTCCGTCGAATAACGACGCTGAAAAGTAAAAAGCCGACCCTCGGGTCGGCTTTTTTATGCCTGCTTCATGGGCGTTCTCATCCCGGTAACCTCCGGCATGACCTGCCGCATCAGCTCCAGAAAACGCCGCAAGCGTGCCGGATAATAGCGGGACCAGGGATAAACCAGGTGAACCGGTAGCGCCGCCGGCTGCCACTCCGGCAGCAAATGTACCAGCCGCCCTTCCCGAAGATCCTCCTGTACCGTCCAGCTGGAGATCACCGCCACGCCAAGGCCGGTGAGCGCCGTATTACGTGCGACATACAGGCTGTCGGTGCTGAGGCGTGGGGTAATCGCAATCCGCGCGGTGGCGGGCGAGGCATGGTGAAAAAGCTCTACGTGGCGCTGATAGAATGAGCTGATCGCAATCCAGGGAAACTGTTGCAGATCTTCCGGCGTATTCACCGCCGGAAAGCGAGCCAGCAGCGCCGGAGACGCCACCACCGAGCGCGGCACTTCGGCCAGCAGCACGGACACGGTTGCCGGATCGACCTCCATGCCCACCCGAATGGCGCAGTCGAGGTTATCACCCAGGAAATCCGCCGACCGATCGTTGAGCATCCACTCGATCGAAAGCTGCGGATAGCGTTGCAAAAATTCGGTTACAGGTTTCAGCAGCTGATCCTGACCAAACGCGTGCGGTGCCCGCACCCGCAGCACGCCTACAGGCTCGTCTTCCGTCTGCCCTACCTCATCTTCGAGCGCCAGCCAGCTGTCAATCACCCGGCGGGCGTGCTGATAGCAGCGCTCGCCGTCGTCCGTCAGCCGCGTGGTGTGGGTGGTGCGCAACATCAGGCGCACGCCCAGCATGCTCTCGAGCGACTGTAATCGTCTGCTCACCGTGGCCTGGGTTGTGGCCAGCTGACGTGCCGCCGCAGAGAGGGAACCCGCTTCTACAATGCGCACAAACGTCCGCATTAGCTCCACTCTGTCTATACGCTCAGCTCTTTTCATCTTCTTTTCAATTATACGTTCAACGTATAAGCGTTTTACCACCGGGCCCGCTACCGTCGCAAGGCGTCCTGATAAAAAATAGCGCCACACAACGTATGAGGAACATCTGATGAACACAACAAACGCCGCCCATGCCGTGAGCCGCTGGGTCATCTTCATGCTGGCGATCGGGGCTGGCTTCAGCGTGGCATCTATCTATTACGCCCAGCCTCTGCTGCCGCTGATGGGGGCCGATCTGCATCTGAGCATTGAAGGTATGGGCCTGGTGCCAACATTAACTCAGGCAGGCTACGCGCTCGGCATCCTGTTCCTGCTGCCGCTTGGCGATCGCCACGACCGCAGGACGTTAATTCTGATAAAGAGTGCCGCGCTGGCGCTGTTTCTACTCGGCTGTAGCCTCACCGGACAGATCCACTCCCTGCTGCTGGCAAGCCTGCTTATCGGCATGGCCGCCACCATGGCGCAGGATATTGTCCCTGCCGCGGCCATTCTCGCGCCGGAAGGCAAACAGGGGAAAACCGTGGGCACGGTTATGACCGGGCTGCTGATGGGGATCTTGTTATCAAGAACCGTGAGCGGCGTGGTGGGCGAAGCGTTTGGCTGGCGCGTTATGTACCAGCTGGCGGCGGCGAGCATTGCGTTCGTCGGCGTGATGATGTGGCTCGTACTTCCCCGCTTTGCCATTCACTCCACGCTGAGCTACCCCGCGCTGATGCGCTCAATGGAACACCTGTGGCGTCGTTATCCGGCGCGGCGCCGCGCGGCGCTGGCCCAGGGTTTCCTGTCGATTGCCTTTAGCGCCTTCTGGTCAACGCTTGCGGTCATGCTGCTGGAACGCTATCACCTTGGCAGTGCCGTCGCGGGAGGTTTTGGGATTGCCGGCGCCGCCGGTGCGCTAGCCGCCCCGCTGGCAGGCGGGTTAGCAGACAGGCTGGGGGCAGGAAAAGTCACGCAGCTTGGTGCCGTCCTGGTAACCGTCTCCTTCGCCCTGATGTTCCTGATGCCCGCGCTGAGCGTTCATGGACAGCTGATGCTGATCGCCCTCTCCGCCGTCGGGTTCGACCTGGGCCTGCAGTCGAGCCTGGTCGCCCACCAGAACCTGGTGTACAGCCTTGAACCGCAGGCGCGGGGTCGTCTCAACGCCCTGCTCTTTACGGTGGTCTTTATCGGGATGGCGCTGGGTTCCGCGTTGGGCAGCAATATCTACTCGCTGGCCGGCTGGACGGGCGTGGTCGCGCTGGCGACCGTCTGTGGCGCCATTGCGCTGGCAATCCGTCTTATTGAAAGCGCGCGTATTGCCTCGGCACCGGCGGAAGCTGCATAAAAAAATGCCCAATCCACACGGATTGGGCAGTAAAACATGCCCAGTTTCAAGACATGCTCTAAGAGGTCAAGATGTTATTTGTTCAGCTGGAACAGAGACATGCCCTGCATATCACTAAACGCTTTATAAGACGCCTGCAGGGCCGCCTGCTGCATGGTGTAAGAGGAAATTGCCGCATTCCAGTCAACGTCCACAAGGTCGCTCATTTGCGAAGTCTGAGAGAGTGACCGGTCGTTACTCAACGTGTTCAGTTTATCCAGTTCGTTAAGCTTGGTACCCAAATCAGCCCGCACGGTTAATACATTATCGAGCGAGTTACGTAGCCCCCGGTTAGCAGCATCAATAGCGGCATTTTCCTGGTCGACCTTTGTTTGATCGTCCCCAACGGGGGTGTTCAACGAGGCGATCGCGTTATCCAGTATTTTGAACAAATTCTTTTCCGGTGTTCCACCACCCGGCTCCGGTGTTGCATTACTGGTAAACGTGGCGAAAACCTCTGTACCCGTGTGGCTGATCTGCATATTTCGCGCAGAATCCACCTGTTGGTTAACCGGGGTAGCACCACCGATATAATTGCCGCTGGTTTGGTCAAAAGCGACATTTTCCGTCTTGTAGCCAGCGAAGATATATCGTCCATTACCGTCAGTGCTGTTGGCGAGGTTCATCAACTGATCGCGGATGCCTTGCAGGTCCGTCGCCAGAGATGCCCGATCGCTGTCACTCAATGTCCCGTTCCTTGCATAGACGACTTTTTCCTGAGCGCTCTGAATGGCCGTTGTAACCTGTGAAAGGACGCTTTCTTCAAGAGATACTTTCTGCGTTGCAAAGGTACGCGCAAGATCGAATTGGCTATTCTGCGCCTGAGCCTGAGACAGAACAATCGCCTGCGACGCCGCAATAGGATCGTCCGACGGACGATTGACGCGCTTACCGGTGGTCATTTGTTCGCCGTAACTCAACCATTTGCTTTGGGAATCGGTGATCCCCCGCATGTTCTGGTCGTACATCATCTGGGTGCTAATACGCATTGTTCACCTCAACCTTAACGAATATTGATAATTGCGTCGAAGAGCGTGCTAGCAGTTTGTAAAACCTGCGCGTTGGCAAGGTAATACTGCTGGTAACGCTGCAAATTGCCATACTCTTCGTCGAGGTTTACCCCTGAGATAGACTGCTGCTGCTTGGTTAACTGCGTTTCCACATTCGCTTTCGTCTGGCTACTCACCTTCAGTGACGCCGTTGAGCTACCGACTGTACTGACAAGAGAGGCATACGCATCGTTGAAGGTTTTATTTCCGCCCACCACTTTCGCGTTTTGCAGGTCAAGCAGTTTTTGGCCGTTACGGTTGTCACTTTCGCCGCCGTTCTGCACCGAGGCCATCGCCAGCTTGGACTCGTCGCTGATCGCCAGATCCATGTTCATGATGACGTCGGAAACGGGCTTCACGGTGAAACTGTCTTTGGTATTTGCCGTGCCGCTTACGTTCACGTTAAGGCCATCAAACGACAGATTTCCACTGGCATCCGGGCTCATCGTAAAGCTGGTTTTGTCCGAAGTACGGGTGATGGTCCAGTCGGTGCCGTTAAACTGCAGCTGATAGTCCGTTGCCTGAACCTTGGTGCTATCCGCTACGGCGGCAGTGACGGTCGCCGTACCGCTATTTTTGCTGTTTGAAAGCACAGCTGGCGAACCAAAATCGAACAGCTTACCGCCCGCGTCGCCATTCGCATCAAATCCCGCTTCATGCTGCGTGTTCATCGCATCGGCAAAGGCCAGCGCCATCTGGTTCAGGGTATTACGCGCCTTATCCAGATCTTCAGAGCGAAACGTCAGTAACCCCCCTAACGAGCCGGTGGTGACCATCTTCTCAGGGATCTCAACATTCCCCGCCACGTCATCGACGTAGGCGATAGTGGTACGGGACGGATCCGCGCTGGACTTCACGGCCGCCAGCTGGTTAGCTTTGCTGCCCTGCACCAGGCTGTAACCGTTGCCGAAAGAGATGTTGTACGTGCCGCCATCCTGAACAGAGACTTCCACACCTACGATTTTGTTCAGCTCGGTAACAAGCTGATCGCGCTGATCGAGCAGATCGTTCGGCGATGCGCCCGCACCGACGCCGGTCAGGCGGGAAATCTGATCGTTCAGATTCGCAATCTGCTTTGCATAGTTGTTGATCTGCGAAACGCTGGCACCGATCGCAGTATTGACCTGCGCATCCTGGTCGCGAAGATACTGATCGTTGGTTTTGAACTGATTGACCAGACCACCCGCTTTACCCAGCACCGTCTGACGTGCAGCCGGGTCTTCGGCGTTGCTCACCAGGGTTTGCAGGCTTTTGAAGAAGTCCTGCAGGGTGGTGGAGAGCGAGTTGGTGGTATCGGACAGCACATCGTCAATTTTTGACATCTGCTGGTAGCGCGTCGTCAGGCCGCTGCTCTGCGTCTGCGCGGCGCGCAGCTGGTTGGTAATGAAGGCGTCATACTCACGCTGGACACCGGAGACATACACCCCGTTACCCACCCAGCCACCGCCGGTCAGCGTGCTGTTAGAAGCGCCCAGCACCGTGGTCTGGCGGGTGTAACCTGCCACGTTATAGCTTGAAATATTATTACTGACGGTATTGAGTGCCGACTGCGCAGCACTGAGGCCACTCATGGCGCTGTTAATCAAACTGGACATGGGGGTTCCTTTTATACGTTCAGACACGAGTCCTGATGAAGGTTATCGGCAACCTCCACCGGGACTTGAGAACTTTCAGAACAGATTTTCAATATCTGTGCTATAGGCTTTGCTGACCTTCTCGCCCATCGATTTCAGCTGCTGGATCATGCTGGTGAGCTTGCGGGCATAGTTCGGGTCAGTGGCGTAGCCCGCGTTTTGCAGCGCCTGAGCGCCCTGCTCCGCCGTCGCCGCCTGGGTCACGGCGGTATAGCGCGGATTTCGGCTCAGCAGGCCAACGTAATCGGACAAGGCTTCCAGATAGGAGCTGTAGACGCGGAATTTGGCTTTCACCTTCACCGCCGCACCGTTCTCGTATTCGGTGGTGGTGATCTCCGTTGTCGGCCCCTTCCAGCTGGAGGTGGCCTTCACGCCGAAGATGTTGAAGCTCGGCTCGCCGTTTTCCTTGCGGATCTGGCGCTGCCCCCAGCCCGACTCCAGCGCGGCCTGGGCCAGAATCAGGTGATGCGGCACGCCGCTCTGTTCGCTGGCAAGGCGCGCAGGCAGAGAAAGCTGCGCCAGGAAGTCTTTGCTGTCACCGGAGAGCGGCTCATCGCCGCTGCCCGTGGCTTTCGGCATCGCTTTACGCACCAGCTGCGTCAGGGCCTGATTCTGATAACTGGTCACCGTTTCCAGGTCGAACTTCATCGGTACCTGCTGCGGCTGCTCCTGAGGCTGAATGCCCTGCGCGGCTTCGGTCTGTTTGACAATCATGTCAGCCAGACCGAGGCCTTTACCGGCGGTCATCTGCTGCGCAATCTGCTGATCGTACATGCTGGTGTACAGACGCGTTGAATCACTGCTGAACATCCCGTCTTTCGGCAGGGTTTCACGCATGCTTTTCAGCATCATCTGTACAAACATCCCTTCCACCTGGCGGGCGACCGGGCGGATGTTTGCCGCCGGGTCTTTTCCTGCTTTGGTTTTCAGTTCGTTCAGCGACTGGGCGTCCCAGGCGGCACTGGTCAACAGTTTGCTATCGGTCAGCATTAGATGATTTCCAGTTTGGCGCGCAGGCAGCCGGCGCTTTGCATGGATTGCAGGATGGACATCAGGTCCATCGGCGTTGCGCCCAGGGCGTTCAGGGCACGCACCACGCTGTTCAGGTTGGCGCTGGAGCGCACGCTCTGCAGTGACCCGCCGCTCTGGCGCAGATCGATCTGCGTTTGTGGCGTCACCACCGTCTGTCCTCCGCCAAATGGCGTATTCGGCTGGCTCACGTTCGCGGAGCGGTTTACCGTCACGGAGAGGTTCCCCTGCGCCACGGCGCAGCTGTCGAGCGACACTTCCCGGTTCATCACCACCGAGCCGGTACGGGAGTTGATGATCACCTTCGCATCCTGAACCGGAACGTTCACTTCCATATTCTGGATATCCGCCAGCATGCGCACCTGGTTGCTGCTGCCGGTGGAGGTGCGGATCTGCACGGTGCGCGCATCGAGCGCCGTGGCATTACCGTAGCCGCGGCTGCGGTTGATGGTATCGGCAATCTGCTGCGCCATCGTGAAGTCTTCATTATTGAGCTGAAGGTTGATGGTATTGCCCGTACCAAACTGGGTCGGCAGCTCGCGCTCAATGATCGCCCCGTTGGTAATACGTCCGCCGTTGAGCTGGTTCACCTGCACGCTGCTTCCGCCTGCGGATGCTCCCGCACCGCCGACCAGAATGTTCCCCTGCGCCAGGGCATAGACCTGGCTGTCGACACCCTTCAGCGGGGTCATCAGCAGCGTACCGCCGCGCAGGCTTTTGGCGTTACCCATAGAGGAGACCACCACGTCAATGGTCTGCCCCTGACGCGCAAACGCCGGGTAGGACGCGGTAACCATCACCGCGGCCACGTTTTTCAGCTGCATGTTGGTTCCCGCCGGCACGGTAATGCCGAGCTGGGAAAGCATGTTGTTCAGGCTTTGGGTGGTGAACGGCGTCTGGGTGGTCTGGTCACCCGTACCGTCCAGCCCCACCACCAGCCCGTAGCCAATCAGGGAGTTTTCGCGCACGCCCTGAACGCTGGTGAGATCGCGAATACGGTCAGCCTGGGCAAACGTTGCCACCAGCGCGAGCGCCACGGCGAAGATCGATTTAAACATGGTTCACCTCGCTTACATCGGCGATAAATTAAGGAAGAAGCGCTGCAGCCAACCCATATTTTGCGCTTCATTGATATAGCCGTTACCGACGTACTCAATGCGCGCATCCGCCACCTGGGTGGACGGAACGGTGTTGCTGCCGCTGATGGTGCGAGGGTTAACCACGCCCGAGAAGCGAATGAATTCAGTGCCCTGGTTGATGGCGATCTGTTTTTCACCCACAACGTGCAGGTTGCCGTTAACCAGTACCTGGTCAACCGTGACCGTCAGCGTGCCGCTGAAGGTATTGCTGGCGTTCGCACCGCCTTTCCCGTTAAAGGTGTTGCCGCCGGACGCGTTCATATCAGCACGCGCGTTGCCAAACAGCCCTTCGAGATAGCGTGGCACGGTATCGAAGCCAAAATTGGTTTTGCCATCGCGGCTGGCGTTCGCCGACGAGCTCTTGCTCGCGCTGACGTTTTCCTGCAGCACAATGGTCAATGTATCGCCGACGTTACGCGGGCGGCGATCTTCAAACAGCGGCTGATAGCCGTAATTTATCGGCTGCGCGGTCTGGAAAATGGAGCCGTTTACCACTGGCGCGGGGCCGGGAACGGGTTGGGCAGTCGTCGCACCCTGGACCAATGGTTTAGACGGGATCAAAGCACACCCGCTGAGGGTGACGGCCAGAACAGTCAGTATCGGATAACGAAACGCCGCGTTTTTTTGCATTGCCTTCATCTTCGAAAACAGGGAGCCGGCGCGGCGTTGACCGCACCGGGCTACACCTTAGAGTTGCGTCAGTTTCTGCAGCATCTGGTCGGTCGTCGACACTGCTTTACTGTTAATTTCATACGCGCGCTGGACCTGGATCATATTCACCAGCTCTTCAGCCACGTTTACGTTGGACGTTTCAACATAACCCTGGTACAGCAAACCCGCGCCGTTCAGGCCCGGGGTGCTCTCATTCGGCGTACCGGAGGATTGCGTTTCGGTGTAGAGGTTCTCACCAATGCTTTCCAGACCGGTATCGTTCATGAAGGTCGTCAGGTTGAGCTGCCCCACCTGAACCGGCGCCGCCTGCCCCTGCTGGGTGACGCTCACCACGCCGTCACGTCCAATGGTGATGCTCAGGGCGTTCGCCGGGATGGTGATCGCCGGCTGCACCTGGAAACCGCCCGCCGTCACCAGCTGGCCGTTCTGATCGACCTGGAACGAGCCGTCGCGGGTATAGGCTGAGGTTCCGTCAGGCAGCTGCACCTGGAAGAAGCCCTGGCCTTTGATTGCCACGTCTTTGCTGTTGTTGGTCTGTGACAGGTTGCCCTGGCTGTGCAGACGCTCGGTCGCCACCGGACGCACGCCGGTACCGATCTGCAGGCCGGAAGGCAGCGTCGTCTGTTCAGAAGACTGCGCGCCCGGCTGGCGGATGGTTTGATAAAGCAAATCTTCGAAAACGGCACGCTGACGCTTGAAACCATTGGTGCTCACGTTTGCCAGGTTGTTGGCAATCACGTCCATATTGGTTTGCTGGGCGTCCAGGCCAGTTTTCGCGATCCATAAAGAACTGATCATAAGGAGTCCTGTTAACTCATAGACAGAAGTTGGTTAGCCTTGCCCGCGTTTTCATCCACGCTGCTGATGATCTTCATCTGCATTTCGAAACGGCGGGCGCTGGCGATCATGTCGGTCATGGCTTCGACCGGCTTGACGTTACTGCCTTCCAGAACGCCGGACATCACGCGGATGCTCGGATCGGCCTGTAACGTGGCGCCCCGCGTCGCCTGCGCTGCCTGGGTCAGACGGAACATGCCGTCGTCTCCGCGCTGCACGTCTTTGGCTTCCGCTTTAACCAGCTTCAGACGGCCGACGGGCGCAACGGTGTTGGCCGGGTCGCCCGGGTTCAGCGCCGAAATGGTGCCGTCCGCGGCGATAGTCAGCTCAGAGCCTTCCGGCACGGTCAGCGGGCCCGCTTCGCCCATCACCGGATGACCCTTAATCGTCAGCTGGCCCGTCGCGCTCACCTGGATATTCCCGTTACGGGTATAGCCTTCACTGCCGTCCGCCGTTTGCACCGCCAGCCAGCCGTCCTGCTGCAGGGCAACGTCCAGCGGGCGTGAGGTGTAGTCCATCTGCCCGGGCGTCATATCTGCGCCCGGGGTCGATGCCGTCACCAGCGTGCGGGTCGGCAGGGAAAGCCCTTCCACCGGCACCGCGCGCAGCGCATTAAGCTGAGCGCGAAAGCCCGGCGTCGAGGCGTTTGCCAGGTTGCTGGCGGTAACGGCCTGCTGGTTGAGCGTCTGGCTTGCCGCGCCCATCGCGGTATATATTGCGTGATCCATTGCGCCTTCCCGTTAGCCGCTTAACGCAGGTTAACCAGCGTGTTGAGGATCTGGTCCTGGGTTTTGATGGTCTGCGCGTTCGACTGATAGTTACGCTGCGCGACAATCATGTTCACCAGTTCTTTACTCAGGTCCACGTTGGAGGCTTCCAGCGCGCCGTTGGTCAGCGTACCGAAGTTGCCGCTTCCCGCCGTGCCCAGCAGCGCCACGCCGGAGGACTGGGTCGCCGACCAGACGTTATCGCCTTCCGATTTCAGGCCTTCGTTGTTGGCAAAGTTTGCCAGCACGATCTGCCCCAGCACCTGAGTCTGCTCGTTGGAGTAGTTCCCGACTACGGTGCCGTCATCGTTGATCTGGTAGCTCACCAGGTCGCCAGGCTTGAAGCCGTTCTGGCTGGTCGCCACGATATTGTTCGCACCGGTGTTCTGCTGCATGGAGTTAGCAAAACTCATGGCGAAGGTCGCAGGGGTCGCACCCGGAATGGTTCCGGTCGTGATGTTGATGCTTCCACCGCCGGTCAACGTGCCGTTATTGTCGAAGGTCAGGGTGGTAGCCAGCGCCGCCGGGCTGCCTGCCACGCTGCCGTCCTGGGCATAGACTTTCCAGGAGTTGGCCGGGGCCGCATCTTTAACGTAAAACAGGTTCATGTTGTGCGCATTACCCTGGCTGTCAAAGACGGTGACGGTGCCTTTTTTGTTGTAGGTGTCCGGGTTGGTCGGATCAAAGGCGGTCGTCGGTGCGGTATCGGTGGAGTTGAGGTTAATCTGCTGGGAAGCCGTGGTGGTGGACTTCGCCGCCATCAGCGTGGTCGGGATGTTGATCGCCTGCGGGTTTGCACCGGTCTGAACCGTTGACGGCGTCCCGGCCACCGGATAACCGGTTAATTGCATCCCCTGCATGTTCACCAGGTTACGGTTCTCATCCAGCTTGAACTGGCCGTTACGGCTGTAGAACACCGAGCCGTTTGCATCGACCATACGGAAGAAACCGTTCTGGCTGATGGCAACGTCCAGACCGCGACCGGTATTGGTGGTGGTGCCGTCGGTAAAGTCCTGAGTGATGCCCGCAACCTTCACGCCCAGGCCCACTTTGGAACCGGCAAACATGTCTGCAAAGGAAGCAGAACCGGATTTAAAACCATAGGTCGCGGAGTTGGCGATGTTGTTGCCAATGACGTCCAGGTTGGTGGCCGCAGCATTCAGGCCGCTGACCGCTTGAGAAAAGGCCATGACTTACTCCTGATAAGTGTTAAGGCTTAGATAATCTGCCGAACTTCGTCGAGTGTGGTGGAACCCGAGGTTCCCAAATCCAGTTTGCTGCCGTCGCTTCCTTTAATCACGCCCTGTACCAGCGCGAACTGCAGCGGCTGCGCGACCAGCTGGGTCGTCCCGTTGCTGGCGCTGATGGCCACCTTGTAGGAACCGTTTGGTGCTTTCGTGCCGTCGGTCAGGCTGCCATCCCAGGTAAAGGTATGAACGCCCGCCTTCAGCTCGCCGATGTCGATGGTGCGGACCACGGCACCGGTCGAGTCGGTGATCGTCGCGGTCACTTTGTCAGCGGCCTGCTGCAGTTCAACGCCAAACGGCGTGGTGGTCGTTGTGGTGTTGCCTTCGGTGGTGCTGGTGCCCGCCAGAATCGTGGTGCCCGGGATCATCACCCCGTGGCCAATCAGGCTGGCGGCCTGCAGAGACTGGGCGCTGTTGATCTGGCCGGAGACGGAACCCAGGGTGGTGTTGAGTTTCTCAATGCCGCTGACGGTACTGATCTGCGCAAGCTGCGTGGTCAGTTCGTTGTTCTGCATCGGGTTAGTGGGATCCTGGTTCTTCAGCTGCGCCACCAGCAGCGTCAGAAAGCTGCCCTGCAGATCGGCGGCATTACTCCCGGTCAGGGAGTTAGACCCTGTCGAACTCTTCGTGTTATTAACACCCGTGTTCGTGGGATCGTTCATATTGACGGCAATGGACATGCGTGTCTCCTTTACTGGCCGAGAGTGAGTGTTTTGAGCATCATGCTCTTCACGGTATTAAGCACTTCGACGTTGGCCTGGTAGCTGCGGGATGCCGACATGGAGTTCACCATTTCCCCCACCACATCTACGTTCGGCATTTTCACGTATCCGCTGGCATCCGCGAGCGGGTTACCCGGCTCATACACGAGCCTGTCCGGCGCCTGGCTCTCAACCACATCAGAGACCTTTACGCCGCCCGTTGCCGCGCCTGGCGCAGCGTCGACCTGAAAGACAACCTGTTTGGCACGATAGGGCTGACCGTCGGGTCCGGTTACGCTGTCGGCGTTGGCCAGGTTACTGGCCGCCACGTTCAGACGCTTGGACTGGGCGGTTAACGCCGAACCGGCAATATCAAAAATATTCAACAAGGCCATCTATCAGTTCCCCCCCTGCAGGACGTTCATCATGCCTTTGATTTGTCCGCCGAGTACGGTCAGGCCCGTCTGGTATTTCAGGCTGTTATCGGCAAACTGCGTACGCTCCCGGTCCATATCCACGGTGTTACCGTCGAGTGAGGGCTGATCGGGAATGCGGTAAAGTAAATCGGTCGCTGGCGCGGTCATCGCCTGAGCAGGAATATGGCGAGAAGACGTCATGGCAAGTGCAACACCCGTTCCTTCGGCACGTCCACGCTCCATCACCTTTTTGAATTCACTGGAAAAATCAATATCGCGCGCCTGAAACCCCGGGGTATCGGCGTTAGCGATGTTGGCGGCTAAAATCTCCTGCCGCTGGGCGCGTAAATTGAGCGCTTCCTGCTGAAAACGTAACGCGGCGTCGAGTTTATCGAGCATGTCTCCTCCGCTGATGGCAAAATTTCAGTTCACAGCTTAAATCTCACCCGGTCTCCCCTATCGACGGAATAAGCGCAAAATGCGTCGCTATTTATTCCGTTGATGCAAAACCGCTGCAGGTAGAATTCATTCAACTCTGGAAACGGTGGAACTTGCGATGCAAACGTTAAAACGTGGCCTGGTGGCAACTTTCTTGCTGTTTAGCCCGCTGGTGCAGGCTGAAGGCTTGCAGGATCGGCTGACGGCTTTTTTTGCTGAAAAGCTGGCGGGCTTTAGCGATGAGGTTAACGTTACCGTGCGCACGCCGCCGAATCTGTACCCGACCTGCGACCAGCCGTCATTCAGCGTGACGGGGACCACCCGGCTGTGGGGGAATGTGAACGTGCTGGCACGCTGCGCCGGTGAAAAACGCTATTTACAGGTTGCCGTTCAGGCGACGGGCAATTATGTTGTTGCCGCCGTGCCGATTGCGCGCGGCAGCGTGCTGCAGCCGAACAGCGTGACGCTGAAGCGCGGCCGCCTGGATCAGCTCCCGCCCCGCACCATGCTGGAAATGAACCAGGCCCAGGACGCCGTCAGCCTGCGCGATGTTGCACCCGGCCAGCCGATACAGCTCTCCATGCTGCGTCAGGCATGGCGGGTAAAAGCGGGTCAACAGGTGATGGTGGTGGCCAACGGAGATGGCTTTAGCATCAACAGTGAAGGGAAAGCGTTAAACAATGCCGCGGTGGCGCAAAACGCCCGCGTCAGAATGTCCTCAGGCCAGGTGGTGAGCGGAACCGTCGATCCCGATGGGAATATTCTGATTAACCTATAATCTTTTTAAAGATTTTGCGGCGCGTGCCGATAAATATTCCACTAATGATGATGTCAGGCGCAAACGCCGCGAACCCTCGATGAGGACAACACTATGAGCATTGATCGTACATCAGCCCTGAAGCCGGTAAGCGCTGTACAGCCTCGCGAAACGAATGACGCTCCTGCGCAGAAAACGCGTCTGGAAAAACCGTCAACGTCCAACAGCACCAGCGTAACCCTGAGCGACGCACAGGCAAAACTGATGCAGCCAGGCACCAACGATATCAATATGGAACGTGTTGAAGCGCTGAAAACGGCTATTCGTAACGGTGAGCTGAAAATGGATACCAGCAAGATTGCTGATGCCCTGATTCAGGAAGCTCAGAGTTTCTTACAGAGTAACTAACCGTATGAGTCGACTGTCAGAAATACTGGACCAAATGACGGTTGTCCTGAACGACCTGAAAACGGTAATGGACGCTGAGCAGCAGCATCTCTCTTCCGGTCACATCAACGGCAGCGCGCTGCAGCGCATTACTGAAGACAAAAGTTCGCTCCTGGCAACGCTGGATTATCTTGAGCAACAGCGTCGCGCTGAGCAAGATGCTAAGCGCAGCGCCAATGACGATATTGTTGAGCGCTGGCAGACCATTACCGAAAAAACCCAGCACCTGCGCGACCTCAACCAGCACAACGGCTGGCTGCTGGAAGGTCAGATTGAGCGTAATCAGAAGGCGCTTGAGGTGTTGAAGCCGCATAAAGAAACCGGACTGTACGGAGCGGACGGTCAGACAGCGACGGCGCGTATTGCGGGAGTTAAAAAGATTTCGATTTGAAGCCTGGGCGACAAATCATGCAGTGGGGAGCACCATCAGGTGAACTCCCCTTTTGGCGTTTATGCGGTACGGCGGGCAAACTCTTTCACTTTGAAGCCCAGCACCGCGAGCGTAGCAAAGTACGCCACCACCCCGACGCCCACCACGGCCATCAGCCGCATCAGACGGAAGGGCATGGTGCCCTGAGACCACTCCGGCATGACATACATCATGCCGAGCAATGCCGCAGACATCACCAGTACCGCAATAATCAAACGCATCAGGAAGCTCGCCCAGCCCGGCTGCGGCGTGAAGATATCCTGCTTGCGCAGCTGCCAGTACAGCAGTCCGGCATTGAGACAGGCCGCCAGACCAATCGATAGCGACAGGCCGGCATGCTTCAGCGGACCGATAAACGCCAGGTTCATCAGCTGCGTCATAATCAGCGTCACGATGGCAATTTTTACCGGCGTTTTGATGTCCTGACGGGAATAGAACCCCGGCGCCAGCACTTTTACCACAATAAGCCCCATCAGTCCGACCGAGTAGGCAATCAGCGCGCGCTGGGTCATTGCCGCATCGAAAGCGGTGAATTTGCCGTACTGGAAGAGCGATACCGTCAGCGGTTTGGCCAGAATACCCAGCGCCACCGCGCTGGGCAGCGCGAGCAGGAAGCAAAGACGTAAACCCCAGTCCATCAGGCGGCAATATTCATCGTGGTTGCCGCTGGCAAAGCTTTTCGACAGCGACGGCAGCAGAATAGTCCCCAGCGCCACGCCCAGCACCCCGGACGGAAACTCCATCAGACGGTCGGCGTAGTACATCCACGATACCGAGCCGGACACCAGGAAAGAGGCAAAGATGGTGTTGATAATCAGCGAGATCTGGCTGACGGAGACGCCGAGAATGGCGGGCCCCATCTGCTTAATCACGCGCATCGCGCCGGCATCTTTGAGATTGATGCGCGGCAGCACCAGCATGCCAATTTTTTTCAGGTGCGGCAGCTGGTACGCCAATTGCAGCACGCCGCCGACGGTGACCGCCCAGGCCAGCGCCAGCACGGGCGGGTTGAAGTGCGGCGCGGCGAACAGGGCAAAACCGATCATGCTGACGTTAAGAAACGTCGGCGCAAACGCCGGCACCGAGAAGCGGTTCCAGGTATTGAGGATGGCCCCCACCAGCGAGGCCAGCGAGATGAGCAGAATATAGGGGAAAGTAATGCGCAGCAGCTGCGAGGTCAGCGCAAATTTATCAGCCGTATCGGCAAAGCCCGGCGCGGTCACCATAATCACCCACGGCGCGGCCAGCATCCCGACGACGGTCACCACCGCCAGCGCCAGCGTCAGCAGGCCGGAGACATAAGAGACAAAGACGCGCGTGGCGTCCTCACCCTGCTTGCTTTTATATTCCGCCAGAATTGGGACGAATGCCTGAGAGAACGCCCCTTCTGCAAAAATACGACGCAGCAGGTTCGGCAGTTTGAACGCGACGAAGAAGGCGTCCGTGGCCATCCCTGCACCAAATACCCTTGCCACAATGGCATCGCGCGCAAAACCGAGCACGCGGGAAAACATGGTCATCGAGCTGACGGCCGCCAGCGATTTTAATAAGTTCATTAACGTGAATTTCCAGAACCATACGGATGTATAGGCCGGGTAAGCGCAAGCGCCACCCGGCAAAGCCAACAAGCGGCGCTTAGTCTAACCGGATTTCAACGAATTACTATCCGCAGATGTTACAGCGGGTTATTCGCTCATGGCCTCACGCCAGAGCCTTTCCACAATGCGCTGGGCAAGAATGGCCTGTTCGCCAGACGTTTCAGGAGCCGTCTGATTTTGCACGCAGGTGATAAAGTGGCGGGCGCATCCTGCGAAACCGCGCTGCTCGAGGGTGCTCTGCCAGCCCGGCGCCGGGAGCGTCACCACGCCGTTCCCCTTCTCTTCCCGCCACTCGCGCATGTCGGTAATGTCGTACAGCGCGCCGTCGGTCACCGCCTGCACGGATTCACGCTGACTCCCCGCGCGACGGTGCATGCTGGTGGTAATCTGAAGGTGCTCAACGGCAAAGTGGTGTTCCGCATAGACCATCTGCCCCTGGTCGTTCGTCACCAGGGTACCGCTTTTCAGCAGCGCTTCGCCGTTGCCCAGCCACAGCGCCGTATCCACAACGTGCAGATAGTCATCCAGCAGAGTAAAGCGCAGATCGTTTGGCCCAATGCTGTCGGTGCGGTGCTTATCCATCCTAAGCGAAGCGAGCGTGCCCGACTGCGCCTTCAGCTGCTGATAAAGCGGCGCGAAGCGGCGGTTGAAGCCCACCATCAGCGTCAGTTTTTTGCGCGTTGCCAGCTCAATCAGCCGTTCCGCATCCAGGACATTTTCCGCCAGCGGTTTATCCACGCAGACGTGAACGCCCGCGTTGAGCAATTCGCTCACCACCTGGTAGTGGGTGGCCGTTGAGGTGTGCACAAAGACCGCATCACAGTCGCGGGCCAGATCCTGAAGCGATGCCGCATACGGCATACGCCAGGTGTCGCAGATCCGTTCTGCCTTTTCTCGGGTGGGGGACCATGCCCCTTGCAGGGTCCAGTCCGTCGCAGCACCTAAAACAGGCAGCCAGGCTTTTTGCGCGATGCCCCCCAGCCCCACCACGCCTACGCGTAATTTTTTCACGGTTAGTCTCCCAGATGTGCCAACAGGGCATCCAGACGCTGCTTCAGCCCGGCGACCTCTTCTTCCAGCGCCTCTACGCGCGCGGCAAGCGTGTCGTTGCCTGCTGGAGATCCCGCGTCATCCTCCGCGGTAGCGGCCTCGACGTCGCCGCTGAAAAGATGCATATAGCGGCTTTCGCGCTTGCCCGGCTCGCGCGCCAGACGCGCCACGTAGGGGCCGTCTTCACGCCCGGCGAGCCCTTCCAGGGTCTGCTCGACTTCCTGCATATCGCTGAACTCGTGCATACGCGACGCGCGCGTGCGCAGTTCGCCCGGGGTCTGCGCCCCGCGCAGCAGCAGGGTGGTGATGACCGCCACTTCCGCACTGCTGAGCTTGAGGTCGCCAAATTCGGAGTTACAAAAGCGCTGCTCGTATTTGGTTACGCGGTTGCCGAAGCCGCTGACGGTGCGCAGATAGTGGCGTTTTACCAGTGCATCCAGCACGTCCTGAACGTCATGCTCGCTGAGGTTCATCACCGGCTCGCGGTTGGTTTTCTGGTTGCAGGCCAGGGTGACGGCGTTGACGGAGAGCGGATACTGCTCCGGCGTAGTGACCTGTTTTTCGAGCAAGCACCCAATCACGCGCGCTTCTGTAGCGTTTAGCTGATACTTCATCTTTTCTCCTTAACGACCTGCGGTCCAGTCCCGGGTGGTTAACGCCGTCAGAACGTGGTCGCGCCACTCTCCGTCTATCAGCAGATAGTCTTTGGCGTAACCCTCTTTCTCAAACCCTAAACGCGCCAGCAAATTGCCGCTGCGCTGGTTATGCGGCATATAGTTCGCCATAATGCGATGGATGTGCTGCGTGCGTTGCATATAGCGGATCGCCACCGTCAGCGCCTCGAACATCAGCCCCTGCCCCTGCCATTTTTGGCCGATGGAGTAGCCAAGGTAGCAGGCGTGAAACGACCCCCGCACCACGTTTGAAAAATTGGCGATCCCGATAATCTCTTTCTCTTCTGGATCCAGCAGCGCAAAATAAAACGCGCTGCCCTGCTTGTGAAATTCCGCGATCATGCTGAGCCGCGCCTGCCAGCCGGAAGGGTAACAATGGCTCTCGTCCCGAACGGGTTCCCAGGGTTTTAAAAACTGGCGATTCTCGGCGTAATAATCCGCCAGACGCCAGGCATCACGCTCGTGCACCAGACGAACGACCAGCCTGTCCGTTGTCAGACGCACTTTTGGCACATTACTGCGATAGCCAAACATCGATACCACTCCTTCCCGTCACTTCTGCTCACCCATTAGCTTTACTATACCTGCGCCTGCGCCGTCTGTGAAAACAGTGACATACCATTTTGCCCTCTTTTCGCCATTTTCGATGAGAACTCTCTATCAAAGCACCCTTTTGATAAAAAAATATTGTCACCTCCAGGGGTGGGAAAACGCGCGGCGACACCGCAGAATGTTAGCGTGCTCACCTTCTTATTTTCCCTGGAGGGAAAATGTCCCGCGTATCACAGGCCAGGAGCCTGGGTAAATATTTCCTGCTCGTCGATAACATGCTGGTCGTGCTCGGCTTTTTTGTCGTTTTTCCGCTCATCTCGATCCGCTTTGTCGATCAAATGGGCTGGGCGGCACTCATGGTTGGCATTGCCCTCGGGTTACGCCAGTTTGTCCAGCAGGGTCTGGGCGTCTTTGGCGGGGCCATTGCTGACCGCTTTGGCGCTAAGCCGATGATCGTCACCGGTATGCTGCTGCGCGCGGCAGGGTTTGCCACAATGGCGGTCGCCCAGGAGCCCTGGCTGCTCTGGTTCTCCTGTTTCCTCTCCGGTATCGGGGGTACGCTGTTCGATCCGCCACGCACCGCGCTGGTGGTGAAGCTGATTCGCCCGCAGCATCGTGGTCGTTTCTTCTCGATTCTCATGATGCAGGACAGCGCCGGGGCGGTTGTCGGCGCCCTGCTGGGAAGCTGGCTGCTGCAGTATGACTTCCGTCTGGTCTGCGCCGCTGGCGCGGTGCTCTTTATCCTCTGCGCGCTGTTCAACGGCCTCTATCTTCCGGCCTGGAAACTGTCGACGGTGAAAGCGCCGGTGCGCGAGGGGCTTGGACGCGTTATGCGTGACAAGCGTTTTGTCACCTACGTGTTGACCCTGACCGGCTATTACATGCTGGCCGTGCAGGTCATGCTGATGCTGCCAATCATGGTTAACGACATCGCGGGCACGCCTGCTGCCGTTAAGTGGATGTACGCTATCGAAGCCTGTCTGTCACTGACCCTGCTTTACCCTATTGCCCGCTGGAGCGAGCGGCGTTTTCGCCTGGAACATCGCCTGATGGCCGGCCTGTTTCTGATGACGCTGAGCATGATGCCGATCGGCCTGGTGAACTCTCTCCAGCAGCTGTTTACGCTGATTTGCACGTTCTATATTGGGTCGATCATCGCCGAGCCTGCCCGTGAAACGCTGAGCGCCTCCCTTGCGGATGCGCGTGCCCGCGGCAGCTATATGGGCTTCAGCCGACTGGGGCTGGCGCTTGGCGGCGCATTAGGCTACGCCGGCGGCGGCTGGCTGTTTGATGCCGGCAAAGCGCTGAACCAGCCCGAGCTGCCGTGGATGATGCTCGGCGCGGTGGGCTTTATGACGCTGCTGGCCCTCTGGTGGCAGTTCAGCCAGAAGCGCAGCGCGAGCGGGATGCTCGAGCCGGGCGCCTAGCCTTTCCCTCGGGCGGGAACCTTCCCCGCCCCACTTCTCAGTTTTTTCTGCTGGTTTCTGCTATTTCACACTGACATACTGGCGCAACAGGACAGAAGCGCCGATTTTTCGTTGAGGAACACTATGAAGAAAATTGTCTTAGCCGCGGCATTAGTCGTCAGCGGCCTGCTGGTTGGCTGTAACCAGCTCACGCAATATACCGTCAGTGAACAGGAAATTAATCAGGCGCTGGAAAAGCATAACAATTTTTCTAAAGACATTGGCGTGCCGGGGCTGGCGGACGCGCATATCGTGCTAACGAATCTGACCAGCCAGATCGGACGTGAAGAGCCAAACAAAGTCACCCTGGCCGGCGATGCGGCTCTCGATATGTCATCTCTCTTTGGCAATCAGAAGGCCAACATCAAGCTCAAGCTGAAGGCACTCCCGGTGTTCAATAAAGAGAAAGGGGCCATTTTCCTGCAGGAGATGGAAGTCGTCGATGCGCAGGTTTCGCCGGACAAGATGGCACCGGTTCTGCAAACCCTGATGCCCTATCTGAACCAGTCGCTGCGCAATTACTTTAACCAGCAGCCCGCGTACGTCTTAAGTGAAGATAAAAGCAAGGGTGAAGCTCTGGCGAAAAAATATGCGAAAGGGATAGAAGTGAAGCCGGGAGAAATTATCATTCCTTTCACCGATTAACCTGAGGGGCGCTGCGGCGCCCTTTTTTTTCCGGAAAAGTGTGCAAACGAAAACGTTTCCGCTTATGATTTGTGTCCGGCAAAAACAGCCATCCTTATGACTGATTCCTGACAAGCCGGAGCTTCCATGACTGTACAACCCCAGGTTTTAAAAATCCGCCGCCCAGACGACTGGCATATCCATCTGCGCGATGGCGATATGCTGAAAACCGTCGTGCCTTATACCAGCGAAATTTATGGCCGCGCGATTGTCATGCCTAACCTGGTGCCACCGGTCACCACCGTCGATGCCGCAATCGCCTATCGCCAGCGCATCCTGGATGCCGTGCCTGCGGGGCACGATTTCACCCCGTTGATGACCTGCTATCTGACCGACTCGCTGGATCCGAACGAAGTGGAGCGCGGATTTAACGAAGGCGTATTTACGGCAGCGAAACTCTACCCGGCGAACGCCACCACCAACTCCAGCCACGGCGTCACCAGCATTGATGCCATCATGCCGGTGCTGGAACGCATGCAAAAACTGGGCATGCCGCTGCTGGTTCATGGTGAAGTCACCCATGCCGAGATTGACATCTTTGACCGTGAAGCCCGCTTTATCGAGACCGTGATGGAGCCGCTGCGCCAGCGCCTGCCCGCGCTGAAGGTGGTCTTTGAACATATCACTACCAAAGATGCGGCAGAGTACGTGCGTGACGGTAACGATCTTATCGCCGCCACCATTACGCCGCAGCACCTGATGTTTAACCGTAACCATATGCTGGTAGGCGGGGTGCGCCCTCATCTGTACTGTCTGCCCATCCTTAAGCGCAACATCCACCAGCAGGCGCTGCGCGAGCTGGTGGCCAGCGGGTTCTCCCGCGCGTTCCTCGGCACCGATTCCGCGCCTCACGCCCGCCACCGTAAAGAGGCGAGCTGCGGATGCGCAGGCTGCTTCAATGCCCCAACGGCCCTTGCCAGCTACGCGACCGTATTTGAAGAGATGAACGCGCTGGACCATTTTGAAGCATTCTGCTCCCTTAACGGCCCGCGCTTCTACGGCCTGCCGGTCAACGACACCTTCATCGAACTTGAGCGCAAAGCGAGCCACGTTGAGGAGTCTATTGCGCTGACGGATGATACGCTGATCCCGTTCCTGGCGGGCGAAACCGTTAACTGGACGGTAAAACGTTAAAAAATCAATGCCCCTTGTTGTCAAACCGACAATATACCTGTATAAATAAACAGTATATTACACAGGGGGCATTTATGCGTATTGAAGTCACCATTGCCAAAACTACCGTTCTGCCTGCCGGCGCGCTTGATGCGCTGGCCGGCGAATTATCCCGTCGTATTAACAACACCTTTCCCGACAACGCGGGTGCCGTCACGGTGCGCTACGCCGCGGCAAACAACCTCTCCGTCATGGGTGCTGCGAAAGAAGATAAAGATCGCATCAGCGAAATCCTGCAGGAAACATGGGAAAGCGCAGACGACTGGTTTATCACAGATTAACACTGCTCCCTCATTGTGTTTTTTTGCCGGGTCGCCCCGGCTTTTTTTTGCCTAAAAATACGGTAAGTTCAAATTAATTCGGTATCTTCTTTAAGAATCGTGAACAAGATGGTGTTTTATTGTTCGAACAATCCTAAAAAGCAGAAAAATGTGTTGCCACCTGTTTATTTTTCCCGTCGGAACCCTTATTACTTGGTATACTGAAGATGCTTTCAGAAAAACATGCATTGAACCTCAAAGCCGTTGTCTTCTAACACGCATTAAGGGGGTTATAATGGAAAAGAATAGTGAAGTGATCCAGACCCATCCACTTGTCGGCTGGGATATCAGTACCGTAGATAGCTACGATGCGCTGATGCTGCGTTTGCACTACCAGACCCCAAATCAACTTAACCGTGACGAAGCGGAAGTTGGACAGACGCTGTGGCTAACAACAGACGTCGCCCGTCAGTTTATTTCTATTTTAGAGGCAGGTATTGCAAAAATAGAATCTGGCGACTATCAGGAAAATGAGTATAAACGGCACTAAGCTTATGCCCACTTTTCTCTCTACAGGCACCCTCGCGGTGCCTTATTTATTTCTCCCTTGTCTAAGCCCGCGTTGTTAATTACTCTGCTAACAAAACGTCAGTTTAAGAGATGCATATGAGATACGACTTAATCATTATTGGTAGCGGCTCCGTGGGCTCTGCCGCCGGTTATTACGCGACGCAGGCAGGGCTGAAGGTCCTGATGATCGATGCCCATCTTCCTCCTCATTCGGAGGGTAGCCACCATGGCGATACTCGCCTCATGCGCCATGCGTATGGAGAAGGCGAGCGCTACGTACCGCTGGTGCTTCGCGCCCAGACGCTGTGGGATGAGCTGGCGAAACAGACCGAAGAGCGCATTTTCGAGCGTACCGGCGTCGTCAACCTGGGTCCTGCCCATTCTGAATTTCTCGCCAGCGTCGAGCGCAGCGCGAAGGCCTTTAATCTGGACATGGAGAAGCTGGACGCTACGGGTATTACCGCGCGCTGGCCTGAAATTACCGTCCCGGACGATTACATTGGCCTCTTTGAAGCCCACTCCGGCGTGCTGCATTGTGAAACGGCGATCAAGACCTGGATCGATCTTGCCGCGAAGGCCGGCTGTGGACAGCTGTTTAACTGTCCGGTGGAGGCCATCACCCATGACGAGAACGGCGTCACGGTCACGACGATTGACGGCGACTATTCCGCAGACCGCCTGCTGGTCAGCGCGGGAACCTGGGTTACCCACCTGCTGCCGGACCTGCCGATCCAGCCGGTGCGCAAGGTCTTCTCCTGGTTCCAGTCAGACGGTCGCTACAGCGCGCAGAATAAATTCCCGGCCTTCACCGGCGAATTGCCGAATGGCGATCAGTTCTACGGTTTCCCTTCCGAGAAGGACGCGCTGAAAATCGGTAAACACAACGGGGGCCAGGCGATCTCCTCCCCTGAAGAGCGCAAACCCTTCGGCGCCTTCCCACAGGATGGGTCAGAAGCCTTCACGTTCCTGCGCACGATCCTTCCGGGCGTCGGTGGCCTGCTTTATGGCGCAGCCTGTACCTACGACAACACGCCGGACGAGGACTTTATCATTGATACGCTGCCGGGGCATGACAACACGCTGATCATCACCGGGCTGAGCGGTCACGGCTTTAAGTTTGCTTCCGTGCTCGGTGAAATCGCCGTGCAGTTTGCCCAGGGCATTACGCCGCAGTTTGATCTGACGCCGTTCTCCCTCTCTCGTTTTAACGGATAATCCGCCGCGGGCTCCGGACGTGCCGGGGCCCGTTTCATTCACACGGCACTACGGGGCGTTATGCGCAGGATCGTTAACTTTCTGATGAACAATATTCGCGAGCATTTTATGCTCTATATCTTGCTATGGGCGCTGCTGGCCATTATTGATTTTGTTTACATTGTATTTTACTGAAAAGCCGGATTGACAATAATTGACGTTAATTTATATTAGTTGAAACTCTTAATTTCATCTTGCCCGACCTCACTGAATTACATTAGCCGATCCTTTTCAAAATCGCTGATATAAATAAAATAACAGTCCATATACCGTTTTTTCAGTTGCAATATTTCGCCGCCCCGTTCATTTTTAAATTTCTGTTAATCTGAAAATGGACATTCTAATGCAGTTGCGTAACGCCCCCCAACGCTACGGAATAATATCCATAGGTTTGCACTGGATATTTGCTCTTGCCGTCTACGGTATGTTTGGACTTGGACTCTGGATGGTCACGCTCAGCTATTATGATGGCTGGTATCATCAGGCACCGGAGTTACATAAAAGCATTGGCGTCCTTCTGATGCTGGGGCTGGTTTTCCGCGTCATCTGGCGGCATATTTCCCCGCCGCCCGCCGCGCCGAAGACCCACAGCAAACTGACCCGCATCAGTGCGGTCGCCGCGCATATTGCTCTCTACGCGCTGCTGTTTGCCATCCTGATTAGTGGCTATCTCATTTCGACGGCTGACGGTAAGCCGATCAGCGTCTTTGGACTTTTTGACGTCCCGGCCACGCTCAGCGATGCGGGCGCTCAGGCGGATACGGCTGGGGTCGTTCACCTCTGGCTTGCGTGGAGCGTCGTCATTCTGTCCGTACTGCACGGGCTTGCCGCCCTTAAACACCATTTTATTGATAAAGACGATACGCTAAAGCGCATGCTTGGCCGCTCGTCAGCTGACTCTGGAGCATAAAATGAAAAAACACCTGCTGGGTATCGCACTGGGTTCTCTGTTATTTACCGCCGGTTCCGCCGTGGCGGCAGATTATAAAATTGATAAAGAGGGCCAGCACGCTTTCGTCAATTTCCGTATTCAGCACCTGGGATATAGCTGGCTGTACGGCACCTTTAAGGATTTTGACGGCACGTTCACCTTTGACGATAAAAATCCCGCGGCCGATAAGGTCAATGTGACCATTAATACGAACAGCGTCGACACGAACCATGCAGAGCGCGATAAACACCTGCGCAGTGGGGAATTCCTGAATGTCGCGAAATTCCCGCAGGCGACCTTCACCTCCACGGAGGTGAAAAAAGACGGCGATAAGCTGAATATTACCGGCAACCTGACGCTTAACGGCGTAACAAAACCGGTCACGCTTGATGCTAAATTACTGGGTCAGGGTGACGATCCGTGGGGCGGTAAACGCGCAGGATTTGAAGCGGCGGGTAAAATTCACCTGAAAGATTTTAATATCACAACGGATTTAGGCCCGGCATCTCAGGACGTTGAGCTGATTATTTCCGTTGAAGGTGTGCAGCAGAAATCATAATAGATTCGCCCGGCAGGCTTTCGCCTTGCCGGGCGTGATTATCATTCCGGGTCAGGGATACCCAGTTTGGTATTCAGACGGCCGCGTGATTTATTGAAAATCTTGTTGCCATTTTCACGCCCTGCCCGACGGCGACGCTGCTCTTCTTCCGGCAGGACGCTCTCTTCGCTGCACAGCTCGCTGCAGCAGCCGTTAAACTTCTCGGCACAGGCCGGACACTGAATGAACAGCAGATGACACCCGTCGTTCTTGCAGTTGGTATGGGTATCGCACGGCGCGCCGCACTGATGGCACTGGGCAATCACATCCTCTGAGATTCGCTCGCCCATACGCTCGTCAAAAACAAAGTTTTTCCCGATAAAGCGTACAGGTAGCCCCTGCTCGCGGGCGCGGCGGGCATACTCGATAATGCCGCCTTCAATGTGCCAGACCTTATTAAAGCCGTTGTGCTTCATCCACGCGCTGGCTTTCTCACACCGGATACCGCCGGTGCAGTACATAACGATCTTTTTATCTTTATGTTCCTGCATCATCTCAACCGCTTTCGGCAGCTGTTCGCGGAAGGTATCGGCGGGGATTTCCATCGCGTTCTCGAAATGCCCCACTTCGTACTCGTAGTGGTTACGCATATCGATGAACACGGCATCCGGATCGTCCAGCATCGCATTGACTTCCGCGGCCTTCAGGTATTCACCGACATCCGCCGGGTTAAACTCAGGATCGTCGATACCGTCCGCCACGATGCGCTCACGCACCTTCATGCGCAGCACCCAGAAGGATTTCCCGTCATCATCCAGGGCAATGTTCAGGCGCAAGCCGTTAAGGGCCGGGTCAAACTGATAAAGCACGTCACGGAAGGCGCTGACCTTGCTTTCCGGTACGCTAATCTGCGCGTTGATGCCTTCACGGGCAAGGTAGACGCGGCCGAAGACGTTCAGCGCGGTGAACGCCTGATAAAGCGCATCGCGGGTCGCCTGCGGATCGTCGATGGTGAAGTACTTGTAGAACGAGATGGTCGTGCGCGGTTCGGTTTCAGCCAGCATACGCGCTCTTAACATCTCATTCGATACGCGGTTATGTAACACTGGCATGGTGTACAGTCCTGGATCGTTAGAGAGAATGAAAAAATCGGTCGGCATCATATAGCAAACAAAACCAATTTACATCCACACAATTTACGCTACATTTCACACTCCCTGATTAATCAGGCTAAACAATTGCTGTATTCGTGCACGCTTCGACAGCAGATATTTTGGCTACGTCTCAAAAAATGAGACACTAGCAAAACAGGACGTTTATACACAGGAAAGACATGACCCAGTTACCAAAATTTACTGTCGCCCTTTTGCATCCCCGCTATTGGTTGACCTGGCTTGGCATCGGCTTTTTATGGCTACTGGTACAGCTTCCCTACCCCGTTATTTTCCGGTTGGGTAAATCTCTGGGCCGTTTCGCGCAACTGTTTATGAAGCGCCGCGCCGCCATCGCGTACCGCAACCTTGAGCTGTGTTTTCCGCAGATGAGCGAATCAGAACGGCACGATATGGTCACGAAGAATTTCGAATCCGTCGGGATGGGGCTCATGGAAACCGGTATGGCGTGGTTCTGGCCGGACAAACGCATGGCTCGCTGGAGCGAGGTAACGGGAACCGGTATGGATCCGGTGCACACGCTTCAGGCCAACCAGACGGGCGTTCTGCTGATCGGCGTCCATTTTCTGACGCTGGAAATCGGGGCGCGCATGTTCGGCATGCAGGCGCCCGGCATAGGCGTTTATCGCCCTAACGATAATCCGGTCATCGATCTCATCCAGACCAACGGCCGCATGCGCTCCAACAAAAGCATGATCGACCGGAAGGATCTGAAGGGGATGATCCGCGCGCTGAAATCCGGTGAAGTGGTCTGGTATGCTCCCGACCACGATTATGGCCCACAGGCCAGCGTATTTGTTCCCTTCTTCGCCGTTGAAGAGGCCGCCACCACAACCGGAACCTGGATGCTGGCGCGCATGTCAAAAGCGGCCATCGTGCCATTTGTTCCCCGCCGTAAGCCGGATGGGACAGGCTACGAGCTGATGATGCTGGAGCCGGAGCTCGCGCCGCCGCTCGACGATGCGGAAACCACCGCGCGCTGGATGAACAGCGTCGTGGAGAAGTGCATCATGCTCGCGCCGGAGCAGTATATGTGGCTGCACCGTCGCTTTAAAACGCGACCACAGGGCACGCCGTCCCGCTATTGATCCTCATGCGGCCCCGTCCGGGCCGCATTCCATTTTAGCTTTAAAAGCTCACCCGCATTGCGGCAATCATAACCCAGGCGCATAATTAGCAGGCTTATTACCTTATGCTTCAGGTGCTCTGCACCTCATTATGCGGATAGTTATGTCACCCTCAGATGCCCCCATAAACTGGAAGCGTAACCTCACGGTTGCGTGGCTTGGCTGTTTTCTTACCGGCGCGGCGTTTAGCCTGATCATGCCCTTCCTGCCGCTCTACGTCGAACAGCTGGGCGTGACGGGCCACGGCGCGCTCAATATGTGGTCTGGCCTGGTCTTCAGCATCACGTTTCTCTTTTCCGCGATGGCCTCGCCGTTCTGGGGTGGCCTGGCCGATCGCAAGGGTCGAAAAATCATGCTGCTGCGTTCGGCACTGGGGATGGCCATCATCATGGCGCTGATGGGCGTGGCGCAAAACGTCTGGCAGTTTCTGATCCTGCGCGCGCTGCTGGGCTTGCTGGGGGGATTTATTCCCAACGCGAATGCCCTGATTGCCACGCAGATACCCCGCCAGAAAAGCGGCTGGGCGCTGGGCACGCTCTCCACCGGCGGCGTGAGCGGCGCTCTGCTGGGGCCGCTTGCCGGTGGATTGCTGGCGGATAACTACGGCCTGCGTCCGGTCTTTTTCATCACCGCCAGCGTGCTATTCCTGTGCTTTATCGTCACCCTCCTCTGTATTCGTGAAAAATTCACGCCCGTCGCCAAAAAAGAGATGCTCCACGCCAGGGAGGTGCTGACCTCGCTTAAGCATCCCAGACTGGTGCTCAGCCTGTTCGTGACGACCCTGATTATTCAGGTGGCGACCGGTTCGATTGCCCCGATTCTGACGCTGTACGTGCGGGATCTGGCGGGTAACGTGAGCAGTATTGCATTCATCAGCGGGATGATTGCGTCCGTGCCCGGCGTGGCGGCGCTGCTGAGCGCCCCGAGGCTGGGCAAGCTGGGGGATCGCGTCGGTCCGGAAAAAATCCTGATCTGCGCGCTGGTGATTTCCGTCCTGCTGCTTATCCCGATGTCAATGGTGCAATCGCCCTGGCAATTGGGCGTCCTGCGCTTTTTGCTCGGTGCCGCCGACGGCGCGTTACTGCCCGCCGTACAGACCCTGCTGGTCTATAACTCCACGAACCAGATCGCCGGGCGTATTTTCAGCTATAACCAGTCATTCCGCGATATCGGTAATGTCACCGGACCGCTGCTCGGTGCCGGGATCTCCGCCAGCTTTGGTTTTCGCGCCGTTTTTATCGTGACGGCCGGCGTGGTGCTGTTCAACGCGATTTATTCATGGTTCAGTCTATCCCGCGCGCTACGGCCCGCGACAGAATAAGGTGAAAGCCTGACGGCTTATTTTCGCTTTCATACTTGCAGAATCTGATATTCAGCTATTCTTTCCCTGAAACCTTCTGGAAAACAGGGAGACACCCATGACCATGTACGCCACGCTGGAAGAAGCGATTGATGCCGCTCGTGAAGAGTTCCTCGCCGATAACCCCGGCGTTGAGGAAGAAGATGCTGACGTTCAGCAGCTTAATATCCAGAAATACGTTCTGCAGGATGGGGATATTATGTGGCAGGCCGAATTCTTTGCCGACGAAGGCGAAGAAGGGGAATGTTTGCCGATATTAAGCGGTGAAGGTGCGCAGGCCGTTTTTGATGGCGATTATGATGAGATCGAACTGCGGCAGGAATGGCTGGAAGAGAACACCCTGCACGAGTGGGATGAGGGTGAGTTTCAGCTCGAGCCGCCGCTGGATACGGAAGAAGGTCAAACCGCAGCCGATGAGTGGGACGAGCGTTAACTGACGCTACTCGTAAGGGCCATGGCTGACGTCAATGGGCAGTAAGAGGGTGTCAAAAATCAGCGAGAACGGCAGATCGAGCACGGTCAGGTAGCGCCATGCGGAATCGCGGGCATCCCACTTCACGCCCGGGTAATACTGATTCCCATGGCCCTGCCCTGGTATGGTGCGGCTGATGATGCTGCCGCAGCCGCTCAGCAGGCACGCCATCAGTACGACGATGAGTATTCTCATGAGTTACCTCTAAAAAAATACCGGCGATTAAGCCGGTATTTTATCTGGCGGGAGGCGTTTCGCTTACCCGCCCTGCTTAACAACCTACTTCGCCTTCAGCGCCAGCGGATTAAGCTTCACGTCCTTATAGTAGTTCACCCACGAAGAGTATCTCTCCGGAGCGGACCACACGCGGTAGTGAAGACGCGCCATTGTCACCGGATCGCTCAACAGCACCAGTCGACGGTCGCGGCTGAGTTTCTCCGGCGTCTCGTTAAGCGCCTGCTCAACGTGACGATCGCGGGCAATCTCCAGCACCTGGCTGGCACGGTGACGCGCCGTCGCCATTGCCGTTGCCAGGGCGTTGAATGACGGGTTAAACACGGCGTGCATAAAGCCATCATCCAGCGAGCGATTGCGGTTCTGTTCCAGGTAACGATCGGTATCCACCAGCACCTGCGGCGGGGAGTACTCTTCCGGGATCAGGAACAGCTTCCAGCGCTTGGTTCGCAGCCCCACCGTTGAACGGCTGGAGATCACGGACACAAACGGCGACAGGATCAGCGAGAACACAATCGGTGCCAGCCAGAACAGGAAGCGCAGATCCAGCCAGGCCATCCCGGCCGCCCACACCAGACCCAGCAGCAGCTGAGAACCGTGGCGCATAAAGGCCTCACCCCACGGCGTGGAGTCGTCGTCACGCTGCGGTGAGTTCCAGACCACTTCCCAGCCCAGGAACGCGCTGACCACAAACACGGTGTGGAACAGCATACGTACCGGCGCCAGAAGCACCGAGAACAGGACTTCCAGCAGCAGTGAAAGGGTCACGCGGAAGAAACCGCCGTACTCTTTCGAGCCTTTGCACCAGATCAGGATGATGCTGAGCAGCTTAGGCAGGAACAGCAGCACCATGGTGGAAGCAAACAGCGCAATCGCCAGTTCCGGACGCCACTGCGGCCACACCGGGAACAGCTGGCGCGGTTGCAGGAAGTACTGCGGCTCCGTCAGAGCATGGACGACCTGCAGCGCAGTGGAGAGGGCGAGGAACATAAACCACAGCGGTGCGGAGAGATAAGACATCACGCCCGTCAGGAACACCGCACGGTGAACCGGGTGCATCCCTTTCACCAGGAACAGGCGGAAGTTCATCAGGTTACCGTGACACCAGCGGCGGTCACGCTTGAGCTCGTCCAGCAGGTTCGGCGGCAGCTCTTCGTACGATCCCGGCAGGTCGTAGGCAATCCAGACGCCCCAGCCAGCACGACGCATCAGCGCCGCTTCCACGAAGTCATGCGACAGAATCGAACCGGCAAACGAACCCTCACCCGGCAGCGGCGCCAGCGCACAGTGTTCAATGAACGGCTTCACGCGGATGATGGCGTTGTGACCCCAGTAGTGCGACTCGCCCAGCTGCCAGAAGTGCAGACCGGCCGTAAACAGCGGCCCGTAGACACGGGTGGCGAACTGCTGGCAGCGCGCATAAAGGGTGTCCATACCGGACGCTTTTGGTGAGGACTGGATGATACCCGCGTTCGGGTTGGCTTCCATCAGACGCACCAGGCCGCTCAGGCAGTCACCGCTCATGACGGAGTCGGCATCCAGCACCACCATGTAGCTGTACTGGTTACCCCAGCGACGGCAGAAGTCATCAATGTTACCGCTTTTACGCTTCACACGACGGCGGCGGCGGCGGTAGAAGATCTGCCCTTCGCCCTGCACTTCTGCAATCAGCTCCATCCACGCTTTTTGTTCCGCCACGCAGATATCCGGGTTGTAGCTGTCGCTCAGGATGTAAACGTCGAAATGCGCCGCGTTGCCGGTCGCCTTCACGGACTCCCAGGTCGCACGCAGGCCTGCAAAGACGCGGTCAACGTCTTCGTTACAAATAGGCATAATCAGCGCGGTACGGTGCTCAGGATTGAGGGGTTCATCCCCGACCGTTGACGCTGAAATGCTGTATTTGTCACGCCCCATCAGCAGCTGCAGGAAGCCCATCAGCGCGGTCCAGAAACCGGCCGAAACCCAGCAGAAGAGCACCGCGAACAGCAGGAGAATGCCGCTCTGCAGGATATACGGCAGCAGCTGCATGAAGGAGACCCAGAGATCCTGGCCCATCATGTCCGTCGGGTTGATGAACGCCCAGCCCTGATAAGGCAGGATGGTTTTCATGTACCAGGTCGCGACGACCGTCTGCGCCAGCGTCAGAAGCAGCAGGATGTAGCGACGGATAGTCCCCACAGTACGCCATTTCTGTTCGGACGCCTGCTCCTCTTTCGTCAGGCGCGACAGATAGCGCGGCGTCACATCGCGCCCGCGCAGGCGATCCCAGAAGCGACCCACCGGGTTGGTGCGCCAGGGGTCGGGGAACATCGAGGAACGCGTCGCCTTCGGCATCGCCTGAAGCTGATCGCGTCCTTCGTCGTCTTTAATCAACTGCCCTTCCGCCAGCGAGTCCGGCCAGGCCTGCTCCAGACGCGCCTTGACTGACCCGAGCGGCGTATCATCATCACGGGTAAACGTACGATGTTCACCATCCAGCGCGGTGTGAACCGCGCGGATGTCGCTCTTAGGCAGCGCCGCTTTTTCGATATCCGTCAGCGGCATGGCATCAATATATTCAGATGTATTATTCATTGGCAGGTAGCTGATAGCTCCAGGTTTCACTCAGCGGCTGATCGTTACTGACCAGCGCAGCACGCATTTCAGTGGTCTGTTTCGGATCTTTCACTTTCACGCGCAGGGTCAGACGCCAGCCTTTGGTTACCGGGTTGTAACGCACGGTATTCTCAACGATTTCACCGTTATCACCGATGCTGGCCTGAGCGGCAACAGCGGTATCCGGTGACAGTTTCTTCATATCCTGGCCCGTGAAGTCCACGACAAATGCCACGGTACCGTCAGGCTGACGGATGAGATTCGACTGCTTCACATCACCCGTTGAGCGGCGAGTCTGCATCACGTACGCGTTATCCGGCGCATGCAGCTTGTCTTCGTCTCGGCTGAAGGTAATGGTGTACTTGAAGTTCATCTCTTTACCGGCTTCCGGCAGCTGATCCGGCGTCCAGTAAGCGACGATGTTATCGTTGGTTTCGTCGTTGGTTGGGATCTCTACCAGCTCGACCTTACCTTTACCCCAGTCACCGTTTGGCGTGACCCAGGCGCTTGGACGCTGGTCATAGCGATCGTCCAAATCTTCAAAGCGGGAGAACTGACGACCACGCTGCAGCAGGCCAAAACCTTGTGGGTTTTCCATTGCGTAGCTGCTCACCGCCAGGTGTTTCGGGTTATTCAGCGGACGCCAGATCCACTCGCCGTTGCCGGCATGAATAGACAGGCCGTTGGAGTCATGCAGTTCCGGGCGGAAGTTGGTTGCCGGTGACGGCTGGTTCGGCCCAAACAGGAACATACTGGTCAGCGGTGCCACGCCCAGTTTGCCCACTTTATCACGCAGGTAAACCTTGGACTGCACGTCAACCACCGTGTCACGACCCGGCATAATCACAAAGCGATAGGCGCCGGTTGCACGTGGGGAATCCAGCAGCGCATAGATGGTCAGACGCTTATCCGTTGGTTTTGGACGCTCAATCCAGAACTCGCGGAAACGTGGGAACTCTTCACCTGATGGCAGCGCGGTATCAATAGCCAGACCACGCGCGGAAAGCCCGTACACCTGCCCCGCGCCAATGACGCGGAAATAGCTGGCACCGAGCATGCTGACGATTTCGTCGTTTTTATCTTTGCTGTTGATCGGGTAAAGCACCTTAAAGCCCGCGAAGCCCAGGTCTTTCACCGTATCTTTGTCGTGTTGCACATTGCCAAAATTGAAGTAATCCGGGCTGTACTTGATCTTACGAACCGCGGTCGCCGTCACTTCATTGATGGCAACAGGCGTGTCGAAGTACATACCCTGATGATAAAACTCAAGCTTGAACGGGGTTTTAATGTTGCTCCAGTACGCTTTGTCGTGATTGAACTGGATCTGCTGATAGTCCGCATACTTCATGTCGCGGAAAACGGAGGGCAAGTTACTTTTCGGCGCTTCGTAGCTCTTGCCTGCCATCGATTTTGCCTGTTTTGCGACATCGTCGATGTTAAAGGCCAGTGCCGATGAGGTATACAGTGATAACACCACTGCAGCACCTAACCAACGCATTTTCATCATCTGTGGTTTATGTTTCATAATAAGTAAGCACTTCCCCCTTTGTGTGCTTATATCGATCCGATCCATTTTAATGGAAACTCAGGCAATCCGACAACATTATCACTGCTTTGTTCAGCTGCTGGCTCATGGAATAAGCAAATGAAAGAACCCGCTTTTCACTTTGCGTGCTTATCCTGGAGACAGGGTGTCGGTCTTGGTGTAGGGTTGGCTTCGAATGTAACCATTATGAGTCTTAGGGATAAGACGAAAAGTCTGAGAATGCACAACGTTATATGAGCACAACACCAACAGAACGTGAATATTTCCTCGACTCGATCCGGGCCTGGCTGATGCTATTGGGGATCCCCTTTCACATTTCACTGATTTACTCCAGCCACACCTGGCACGTGAATAGCCAGATGCCGTCCTGGTGGCTGACGCTGTTTAATGACTTTATTCACGCCTTCCGTATGCAGGTGTTTTTCGTCATATCCGGCTATTTTTCCTACATGCTGTTTTTGCGGTATCCGCTTAAACGCTGGTGGAAGGTGCGCGTAGAACGCGTGGGGATCCCCATGCTGACCGCCATTCCGCTGCTGACGCTGCCCCAGTTCATTATGTTGCAGTACGTCAAGGGCAAGGCGGAGAACTGGCCGAATCTTACGCCGTATGAAAAGTACAATACGCTGGTCTGGGAGCTGGTGTCTCACCTGTGGTTCCTGCTGGTGCTGGTGGTGCTCACCACGGTGAGCCTGTTGATATTCAGCCGCCTGCGCCACCATTTGAGTACGAAAGCCGATACCTTCTTCGCTAACGTGACGATGGGTAAACTGTCGGTGCTCTTCTTGCTGTTGGGGATCGCCTATGCCGCCGTGAGACGGACCCTGCTCATCGTCTATCCGCCGATTTTGAGCGACGGATTATTTAATTTTGTCGTGATGCAGTCACTGTTCTACATTCCGTTCTTTTTAATCGGCGCGCTGGCCTTTATCCATCCCAAACTTAAATCGCTGTTTATCACCCCGTCACCGTGGTGCGCGCTGGGAGCCACCCTTGCGTTCGCAGCCTATCTGCTGAACCAGCGCTACGGCAGCGGCGATGCCTGGATGTATGAAACGGAAAGCGTGATCACGATGCTGCTGGGCCTGTGGATGGTGAACGTGGTCTTCGCGCTGGGCCACCGTCTGCTGAACTTTAAGTCCAGCCGCGTGACCTACTTCGTGAATGCGTCACTGTTTATTTATCTGGTGCATCACCCGTTAACGCTTTTCTTCGGGGCTTACATCACGCCGCACATCACCTCCAACACGCTGGGCTTCTTTACTGGGCTGGTGTTTGTAGTAGGCGTGGCGATCGTCCTTTACGAAATCCACCTGCGGATCCCGCTCCTGCGTTTCCTCTTTTCAGGAAAGCCACCGGCGAAAGCCTCATAACAAACGCGGCGCATTGAATGCGCCGCGCTTGCTTTAGCTTTCCAGCTCTTGCCGGCGCTGAGTCAGAAGCCGCTGATAAAGATGCAGGGTGTCTTCGTCAAAACAGACAAAAATGACCTTCTCTGGCAGCGGTTTTAACGACAGATAGCGGTAAACGGTGTCTACGGCGATGGTGGCGGCGGCGGCCTTAGGGTAACCATACGCGCCGGTGCTGATGGCCGGGAACGCCATCGTTTTATAACCGTTGTCGGCGGCCAGTCGCAGACAGTTCCGGTAAGCCTCTTCCAGAATGCTCGCTTCGTGCTGGTCCCCGCCATGCCAGACGGGCCCTACGGCATGAATAACCGCTCTGGCAGGCAGATTACCCGCCAGCGTAATGACCGCGTGACCGGGAGGACACTCGCCCTGCTGTTGCCGCACGGTTTTACAGGCTTCCAGCAGCTGCGGTCCGGCGGCCCGGTGGATAGCCCCGTCCACGCCGCCGCCCCCCATCAGGGATGGATTGGCCGCATTGACGATAACGTCGACGTGCTGTGTCGTGATATCGCCATGAATAATGTCAATTTGCGGTTTCATAAAGCCCCTCTGCAACCCGCCTTTTTCTTAAGTGTATCGCAGAGGAGACCGGGAGAAAAAACTATCAGAAAAAATCCTCTTCCACCGCAGGGCGGGAAAGTGCGCATCAGCGATACTGAATTTCGACAACCGCGAGCGTTTTTTCAGGATTAAGGTATTTCATATTCAGCGTCGCCAGGCTTGAGTCGCTTACTTTCCCGTTAAGCGCCTCTTCATAGCTGACCATACGCGTTTGCATACGGTTATTAATTGGACATGACATGGCAAACTGCTGCTTCTGCGGAGTGACTTCACAGGGGTCTGCGACAATGGCCCCGCGAAAATGAATGACGCCACCGTTAACAACCGTGGCTGAATAAGCCGGGATACTCAGAGCAGAAACGACCAGACCCAGACCAGCCACGAGCCGAGCAAAAGAGTTGTTCATTATAAATACTCCTCAATGAAAATCGTCCATGAGGGGTAAACGCGCTTCATTAATCAGGGCAAACGAAGTTCACGTTGCGGAACATAACGACCAGGTCCCTGATATCAGCATAGCTCAACGGCACAGACCCGCCACATTCGCAACTTATTGATTTCATGAATAATTAGATTGCACTGCCCGCTGGCGACCACTGTTGTGATAAATGAAGCGATTTTCCATCTGAAACGGTGACGACGATTTTTACCGTGTCACCTGCGCTTATATTTAAACTCAGGCGCATTAAATCAATCGTCTGATTAGCGGGGATAAAAAGCGTGTTTTGCTGGCGGGAAGAGCTTTGTCCCCCCTGCCCTTCCCGCACAGAAACAATCTGAACCTGGCAGTCACACGATTGCGCCAGGGTGACCTGCGGAATAATGGTGGTCATATTTTCCTGCTGCGACGTTTTGAAAGTGATCTGGCTTGAAAGGGCGGCAAGTAGAATTAAGGTATTCATGATGAACTCCCGAAAAAAAACAGGGCATCAGCCCTGTTTTTTTGTAGCACAGATATCAGTATCAGTACTGATGGGCTGTCGCGTGGTTACCAAAACCGATCTGGGTAACGTTAACAGTCGAGTTGGACGCAGTCTGGTCTACGAGTGCACCGTTAAAGCCGCCGGACTGGCTCACGTTCATGACGGATTTTTTACTGTTCCACTGGTCAAGTGTTGCACTGTTGCCGAAACCGTTCTGGGTCAGGTTGATTTTACTGTCATCAGAACCCTGGCCAACGTCAGCGCCGTTACCGCCACCGGTCTGGCTAATATTCAGGACGGAATTTCTGGCGTCTGTCTGCAGGGCTACCGCGGAGTTACCGCCACCGTTCTGATAAATATTCAGGGTAGAATTTGGACCACCGTAACCGCCATGGCCATGTCCATGACCCCAGCCATCCTGATTAATCAGACCAGCCATAGCACTACCAGAAACTACGATTGCTGCAAGCGCTGCCACTTTGAAAAATTTCATGGTAAACCCCCGTCGGATTGATTAAAGTCGCCGCGTAAGCGTTAATGTTGAATAACGTTAATCGCCATTTGCGACTGTTTCTGCACTACAACTGCGGTTTTCTGCGTACCGTACTGCGTAATATTTGCTCTATTACCCGACCCTTGCTGGATAATTTTTGCGCTATTACCGTATCCATCTTGCGTAATACCTGCATCATTCCCGTTACCGCTCTGAGCGATCCAGGCAATATTGTAACCCCCTGATTGATCAACTCTCGCTCTGTTGCCTGCTCCATCCTGGGAAACAATGGACAAAAGTTTTGAACCTTCCTGGCGAACCTGAGCGTCATTAAAAACACCTTGTTGACCAATAATGGCTGCCTGATTTAATGCTGAAAGACTTAATTCGTTCACCGCAAAGTTATATTCAGGATTGGCTAAATCTGAATTCGCTGCGGTTACAAATCCAGGCGCACCCAGTAATGTAAACACCATAAATAACGATGTGTATTTCATGTTGTCACCCTGGACCTGGTTATTGAATCACGCCATAACCGTAAGACCGTGTTACTTGTAAAAACGATTCGTATTGTGTTAACGCGTCGTTACGGTGAAGAGTATGTCCGCTGAAACATTTTAAATATCTCACCCGCGCGGCTTATTTTTATTTAACGGCTCACCTCAAAGTCGTAATTTCCATCAAAAATCACTTTAATCAGGCCAGCTTATATTTTTTATTACGAATATCTGACAGTAGGGTTGTACAACGAGGCGAAGGCTGTCCACGCTTCCTTCCGCGTTGTTTAAACGTAACGGCAGAAGACGATTTTTTCTCAAGCGTGACACGAAACCCGTTTTCTTAAGGCAGACAGCCGCTCAATTCCGGACTTAGAAATAATCGGTAAATCATACTCAACTATCATTGTCGTAAAATAATAAATTCCATTTTAAATCATGCAGATAAAAATATTTGTATGATTTTTAAAATCTATGCATACGTATTAGCATGTACAACTTTAGCATCATTTTTCATCATTCACTACATTCAATTTTCACAAATTAATATTGATTTTTACATTTAGTTACACGTTTAACACTTGCTTTAAACTTCGTAAAAGCTAGATTGAAATTAGATGTACGAAATTGGTTTTATATTTACCTCCCTGTGGAGGTTATGGTCTGATTCTACACACAGCAGTGCAACATCTGTCAGTACTTCTGGGGTCCTCTCTTAATGAGGAGGCCAACTGTCAGGTGCCAATAAAAAGTGGGGTTTCATCATGTATAATGAAGTCCATAGTTTACATGGTCATACATTACTGTTGATCACAAAACCTTCTTTGCAAGCGACAGCGTTATTACAACATTTAAAGCAATCTTTATCACTGAACGGGAAATTGCATAATATTCAACGTTCTTTTGATGATATTGCACCTGGCAGCATTATTCTGTTCGATATGATGGAAGCTGATAAAAAGCTTATCCATTACTGGCAAGATATTTTAAGCAGGAAAAACAATAATATCCGCGTACTGTTGTTAAATACCCCTGATGAATATCCTTTCAGGGATATCGAAAGCTGGCCGCATATCAATGGCGTGTTCTACGTCACGGAAGAAGAAGACCGGGTGGTCGAGGGCCTGCAGGGTATCTTGCGCGGAGAGTGTTATTTTTCGCAAAAGCTTGCCAGCTATCTCATCACGCACTCCGGAAATTATCGCTACAACAGCTCAGAGTCAGCACTGCTCACGCACCGTGAGAAAGAGATCCTGAATAAGTTACGCATTGGTGCTTCAAATATTGAAATCGCCCGTTCGTTATTTATCAGCGAAAATACGGTAAAGACGCACCTTTATAATCTTTTCAAGAAGATAGCTGTGAAAAACCGAACTCAGGCGGTTTCGTGGGCAAACGATAACCTCAGGCGTTAATCACATGAAGCGCACGTTGAGTTGGATCGCCGCAGCGGGTTTTCTGCTCGCTGCCGGGAATCTGAAGGCCGTCGAGGTCGAAGTTCCCGGATTGTTAACAGACCACACCGTCTCATCGGTCGGGCACAGCTTTTACCGTGCCTTCAGTGACAAATGGGACAATAAATACACGGGTAATATAACAATCAATGAGCGGCCCAGTGCACGATGGGGAAGCTGGATAACAATAACGGCTAATCAGGACGTTATATATCAAACGTTTTTATTCCCGACCAAATTAGACTTCGATAAAAACGTAGCCCAGGCACTGGCACAATCAGAAGACGCTATTAATCGCCTGCAAATAGATAAAGCCCTATTAAGCACACGCGATTTAGCAAAAGATGAGTTCTAGCGAACCGATATCTGGAGGCTGTCATGCGTATTGCATATGCAGTTGTTTCGATAATGCTGATCACCCCGATTAGCTGGGCCGGGAACATGACGTTTCAGTTCCGTAACCCAAACTTTGGCGGTAACCCTAACAACGGCGCGTTTCTGCTGAATGAGGCTCAGGCGCAAAACTCTTATAAGGACCCAAGCTTAAAGAATTTTAGCGTGGATACCCCCTCCGCACTGGACAATTTCACCCAGGCTATCCAGTCGCAGATTTTAGGCGGTTTGCTTACCAATATTAATACCGGTAAACCCGGCCGAATGGTGACCAACGACTTTATTGTTGATATCGCCAACCGGGACGGACAGCTTCAGCTGAACGTGACCGATCGTAAAACCGGAAAAGTCTCGACCATTCAGGTTTCCGGTCTACAAAACGATTCAACTAACTTCTAAACAACAACGAAATAAGGACAACAATCATGCAGCGCTTCCTGATATTTGTTGCAGTGTGCTTATTGAGCGGTTGTTTAACTGCTCCGCCTAAAGAAGCTGCAAAACCGACATTAATGCCTCGGGCCCAGAGTTATCGTGATTTAACGCATTTACCTTCTCCTACGGGGAAAATATTTGTCTCCGTGTACAACATTCAGGATGAAACCGGGCAATTCAAACCGTACCCGGCAAGTAACTTCTCCACGGCCGTACCGCAAAGCGCCACCGCGATGCTGGTAACCGCGCTGAAGGATTCACACTGGTTTATACCTCTGGAACGTCAGGGGCTGCAGAACCTGTTGAACGAACGCAAGATTATTCGTGCTGCCCAGGAAAATGGCACCGTCGCGGACAACAACCGTACGCCTCTACAATCGCTGGCGGCGGCGAACGTGATGATTGAAGGGTCGATAATTGGTTACGAAAGTAACGTTAAATCGGGCGGGGTGGGCGCGCGGTACTTCGGTATCGGTGCGGATACCCAGTACCAGCTCGATCAAATCGCCGTTAACCTGCGCGTGGTCAACGTCAGCACCGGCGAAGTGCTCTCTTCTGTGAACACCAGCAAAACCATACTGTCTTATGAAGTTCAGGCGGGGGTATTCCGCTTCATCGATTACCAGCGTTTGCTGGAAGGTGAAATTGGCTATACCTCTAACGAGCCGGTAATGATGTGTCTGATGTCAGCCATTGAAACCGGCGTGATCTTCTTAATCAACGATGGTATCGATCGCGGGCTGTGGGATCTACAAAACAAAGCAGACGTGCAGAATCCGATTCTGGTGAAATACCGCGATATGTCAGTACCTCCGGAATCCTGACGGGAAGCGCGTAAAAAAGGCGAGATGATTATCTCGCCTTTTTTTATTCACTCACTGCCGTGACGTTTTGCGCTTTCTCCCGCCGCGACGCCAGCCAAAGACCGCTGTTTTTCATGGCATAGCCAAACACCAGCCCCAGCGCCAGGGAGGGAACCACCAGCTTCCAGTCTCCCTGCCCTGCAAAGGTCGCACACGCCCCGATAAAGGTTCCCGGCACAAACGACAGCAGCAGATGCCTGGCCTGAACGCACATCAGGAAGGCAACAACGCCCGTCATGACGTAACTCAGGATCTCAACATGCGGCGCCAGCGCGCTGCCTTTCATGATGACCAGCGCCCAGATAACACCGCTCATCAGCGTGCAGCCAGAGATAAAGAGCCCTTTGACGCCCCCCTGCGGGCAGGCGAAATAGGCCGTACAGCCAAGGAATCCGGCCCAGCTGAGCAATCCGAGAGACACGGCCACCCATCCCCAAAGTCCGGAGAGAATGCCCGTCGTTATTGCGATAGAAAGTAATATGTTCATGGCGCGCATCTTAGCAGAAGCGCACCAGAGAAATGCGATCAGAAGCACATTACGTGCAAATTGAGATGTTGAGTTGCAGAATTTATGTGATCCGAATCACTCTTCATTCTCTTCTTCCAGCTCATCCCACATCGCCGCAATCGCATCGCGGGTGATCGGTGCCAGCGTTCTCCAGAACGGCGAGGTGGCATGGGCTTCGACTTTACCCAGAAATGTCCCCACCCACGGCAGCAGATACGTTTCGAAAAGGGTTTCGATGGCTTCGTTCTCATCATCCCCGGCGTTGTCTTCGATCCAGGAGGCAGCCAGCAGCAGCGTACCGATATGGTCGGCTGGCGTATCGCTCAGCGGCATACCGCGCGAAGAGAGGAAAGCACGCACTTCCGCTTCCGTTGCCCCTTCCTGCCAGGCGGAACGGTATGGCGAAACGCGGCACTCCTCGCCGACGAACAGCGCATTGTAGTCCGTCGCAATCTGCTGCATGTCGCAGCTTTTTTGCAGACGTTCCAGTAAATCATCCTGTTCCAGCGGCCAGTTCTGCGCCAGTTTGCCTTCACGAATTAACGTAAAAAGCGGAACCAACAGCGGGTCCTGCGGCTGGCGATAATAGAGCGTACCCAGCACGCGACAAAGGATGGAGAACTCGTTCATTTTTATTATTCCATTACACAATTAAAGATCGGCAAATTCGTCAATCGGCTCCATGCCGCGCGACTCGAGGAAATCGAGCATGCGGCGTGGGGTGACGTTGAGGATTTGCGCTTCCGGGAAGTTAACATCATTCAGCACTTTCAGGCACTCGCTGAAATCACCCAGCGTAAACGCGGTATGGGAATCTGAGCCCAGCGCCACCATGCCGCCGGCATCACGCACGGCAGCGGCCACCTCACGACAGTTGGCTTCACTGCCCTTACGCGAGTGAACGAAGGAGGAGTTGTTAATCTCCAGCGCCACGCGGTGTTTCGCTGCCGCCTGCGCGACGGCCTGAATATCAATGGGGTACTTCGGGTTACCGGGATGACTGATAATGTGCACATTGCCGCTGGCAATGGTGGCAATCATCGCCGCGGTGTGGGTCTCTTTATCCTGAGGCGGGAAAACCGGCTCATGAAAACCGGCGAGGATAAGGTCGAGAGAGGTCAGCATCGGGCCGGTGCAGTCAATCTCACCGTCGGTGTTTTTGATGTTCGCCTCAATGCCGCGCAGGATCCCAATGCCATCCACCAGTCGTGGCCAGATACGCATATTCACAAAATGCCAGTAGTGCGGCGCGTCCGCCATGTCCGGGCCATGATCGGTGATCGCGAAAAGCTTGATGCCTTTAAGCTTCGCCTGGGCGATATAATCATGGAGGTTGCTATACGCGTGGGTGCTGGCGACGGTGTGCATATGCAGGTCAACGGGATACATCTCTCTCTCCTCTGCGGTTTTTCCAAAGGATAGCAGTTATCAGCGGCGAATATTAGCAAAAACCCGGCGAACGCCGGGTTTCTCTCAGTAGCCGCGCCGTCTGTCGACCTGGCCGGTGACTGGGTTGCCCTTTTCCATTTCGCTGATGGTATGGGAGATATACGCCACCGCCTCTGCCGGACGCGTCACGGCAGCCACGTGCGGGGTCATCGCCACGCGCGGATGCGCCCAAAGCGGGCTTTCCGCGGGCAGCGGCTCGCGGCTATAGACATCCAGCATCGCGCCTTTTAGCTTTCCGCTGTCCAGCGCCTTCAGCAGATCGGACTCGACCAGATGCACCCCGCGCGCCAGGTTCATCAGGTAGCTCTGGTCGACGAGCTGATTGAGCAGGGCTGCATTGATGATCCCTACCGTTTCCGCCGTATTGGGCAGCAGGTTGATCAGCACGCGCGTGCCTTTAAGAAACGCCGGAAGCTCATCCGTGCCGGCAAAGCTCTCGACGCCCGGATAGTCCTTGCGGCTGCGGCTCCAGCAGCGCAGCGGAAAGCCCCACGGAGCGAGGGCTTCAGCCACTTTTGAGCCCAGCACGCCTGCGCCGAGGATCCCGATAGTAAAGTCTTCGCGACGGTAATCCGGCAGCGGCTCCCAGCGGGCCTGCTGTTTAAAGGCCTGATAGTCATCAAAGCGGCGGAACCAGTGCAGCACCTGGCTGACGGCATATTCCTGCATCTGCTGGCCCATTCCGGTATCCTCAAGGCGGAACAGGGGGATCTCTTCCGGGAGCATTTCAGGCTGTGCCTTCAGTTTGCTCAGAATGGAATCCACCCCCGCCCCCAGGGCAAAAACAGCCTTCAGCTTGCGGCCCTGGAGCATTTCTACCGGAGGATGCCAGACCAGCGCATAGTCAGCATGTTCATTATCGCCACGCTTCCATTCACGAACGCGTGCGCCGGGTAATGCTGCCGTAAGCGCCTTGATCCAGTATGCCGTATCAAACGTGGGGTGATAGAAAAGTATATCCATAGTTATTCCTGCCTTTTATTGCGCTGATTTATTTTGCTTTTTCACTGGAGGGTCAGCATATCAAATTTATTGCGCGACCGTGTTGCTGATAAAAAAGACGCTTTCAGCACATTTAAGAATCATGTTGCCTGAAGTTTGTCTAAACGCGCTAAATTACTGAAAAAGTGAGTTGACGGCAGTTCGGCTTTTCCTTACATTAGCGCCCGTCCCGACAACAACGGGATGACAATATGGTGAGGTGTCCGAGTGGCTGAAGGAGCACGCCTGGAAAGTGTGTATACGGCAACGTATCGGGGGTTCGAATCCCCCCCTCACCGCCATATTTAAGATGAGAGCTCGTACGAAAGTACGGGCTTTTTTCTTTTATATTCTCCGAAAAGGGGGGATGAGAATCCCCGACCGGGGTTCGACAACTGGCGACAGCCAGTTGGACAGACTGAGAGCGCAGCGAACAGGCTGCCCGAAGGGCGAGCGAAGCGAGTCAATCCCCCCCTCACCGCCATATTTAAGATGAGAGCTCGTACGAAAGTACGGGCTTTTTTCTTTTGGATCGACCGAACCCTGAGACTTCCTGCGCAGTTTATGTCGGGTGGCGCTGCGCTTACCCGACCTACAAAAACTACTCTTCAACCATCTTCGCGTACTCTGCGGTCAGAAAATCCACCAGCGTCCTGACGGACGGCAGCAAACCGCGCCTTGAAGGATAAACGGCATGAATTACTTCCCGTCGCGGTTCCCAGGCATCAAGTACCCGAACCAGTTCCCCGGACGCTAGCTGATCCTTCACCATTAAAATCGGCAATTGCACCACGCCGATGCCCGCCATGGCAGCTTCACGTAGCGCGAGCATATCGGTGGTGATCAGCCGGGGATGGTAATGGATTTCCGCTCTGGCGCCGCCGGGGCCACAGAGTTCCCATTTATGGATATGTTTCCCCTCACTCATGCTTAACCCGGGCCAGGCACTGAGTTCTGACGGGGCGACCGGTTCTCCCATGCGTTGAATCAGCGCCGGACCGGCGACCAGACAATGCCCCCTGTCAGCCAGCACCCTTAACACCAGGTCGCTGTCATCAAACGGACGCGGGCGGACGCGGATCGCGATATCCACGCCCTCTCCCACCAGGTCGACCCGCCGGTTAGTCGCCTCCAGTTGAAGATTGATGCCGGGGTAGCGCGCCATAAATCTGGCCAGCATCGGACCCACGTGGACATGCAGCAGGGTTATCGGGCAGGTGATCCTGACGACACCGCGCGGTTCAGCCTGCAGTGCCGCCACGGCTTCCTCGGCGGCCTCGGCCTCCACCATCATCGCTTTACAGTGCTGATAGAAGGTCTGCCCGACCTCGGTCACCGTAAACTGTCGGGTTGTTCGGTGAATAAGCCGCACGCCGAGGCGTTCTTCCAGCTGGGCAATCCGGCGGCTTAGCCTGGACTTGGGCAGGTCAAGCGCCCTTCCCGCCGCCGCAAAGCCACCGTAGTCCACCACCTTCACAAACCAGACGAAGTCATTGAGATCCTGCATAAATCCTCATCGTTCTATTTTCAGAACAGTGAATGTCATTTTCACTATCTACCGGGATATTAACCCTGAATATAAGCTAATTACATCAACAGAACATCAGGAGTTAATCATGAAAAACGTAACAGGCGTTTATACCGCTCCCCGCCAGCACTGGGTCGGAGACGGTTTCCCGGTCCGTTCAATGTTCTCTTATCAGACGCACGGCGAGCCTCTCAGCCCGTTCCTGCTGCTGGACTACGCGGGCCCGTACACCTTTCCGGCAGATGGGGCGAAACGCGGCGTAGGCCAGCACCCTCACCGGGGTTTTGAAACGGTCACCATCGTCTATTCCGGTGAAGTGGAGCATCGCGACTCCACGGGTAAAGGCGGCGTTATTGGCCCCGGCGACGTGCAGTGGATGACCGCAGGCGCAGGCATTTTGCACGAGGAGTTCCACTCCAGCGCGTTCTCGCAGAAAGGCGGCGAGCTGAAAATGATGCAGCTGTGGGTCAACCTGCCGGCGAAAGACAAGATGGCGGCGCCGGGCTACCAGAGCATAACGAAGGATGCGATCCCGGTGGTGACGCTACCGGATAACAGCGGTTCGCTGCGGGTCATTGCCGGCCGCTACGACACGGTGACCGGCCCGGCGCACACCTTCTCGCCGCTCAACGTCTGGGACATCGCGCTGAATCAGGGAAGCCATTTGACGCTCAATCAGCCCGAAGGCTGGAGCACCGCGCTGGTCGTGCTGGAAGGCAACATCACGGTGAACGGTACGGCTCAGGCTGGTGAAGCCCAGCTGGTCGTATTGAGTCAGGAAGGCGACAAACTGCATCTGGAGGCGGACGGCGATGCAAAAGTGCTGCTGATGGCGGGCGAGCCGCTGAATGAACCCATCGTGGGCTATGGCCCGTTTGTGATGAACAGTAAAAGCGAAATCAACGAAGCCATTCGTGATTTCAACTCCGGCCGCTTCGGCCAGATCTGACGGTAATAAAGGAGAAGAAAATGTCTACACCTGCGAATTTTAACGGCACGCGTCCGGTTATTGATGTGAACGATGCGGTGATGTTGCTCATCGATCACCAGAGCGGCCTTTTCCAGACCGTGGGGGATATGCCCATGCCGGAACTGCGCGCCCGTGCGGCAGCGCTGGCTAAAATCGCGACGCTGGCGAAGATCCCGGTGATCACCACCGCGTCCGTTCCGCAGGGGCCAAACGGCCCGCTTATCCCGGAGATCCACGCCAACGCGCCGCATGCACAATACGTTGCCCGTAAAGGTGAGATCAACGCCTGGGATAACCCGGAGTTCGTGGCGGCGGTGAAAGCGACCGGATGCAAGACGTTGATTATCGCAGGCACTATCACCAGCGTCTGCATGGCCTTCCCGTCAATCAGCGCGGTTGCTGACGGGTATAAGGTGTTTGCGGTGATCGATGCCTCCGGTACCTACAGCAAAATGGCGCAGGAGATCACGCTGGCGCGCGTCGTGCAGGCAGGCGTGGTCCCGATGGATACGGCGGCGGTGGCCTCTGAGATCCAGCGTACCTGGAACCGTGAAGACGCAGCGGAGTGGGCTGAGGTCTATACCCACATCTTCCCGGCTTACCGGCTGCTGATCGAAAGCTACGGCAAAGCGCAGGAAGTGGTTAAAAACAGCGAAGTGCTCGATTCACAGCGTTGATGACTCGTGCTGCGACCCGAGCTGATTAAGGCTTAACCGAACGCACACGAATACAGAAAATCTGCTTGACCGCTTTAGCGCAACTCCCTATAGTAGCGCCCCGTTGCCCCCCAAGCGGTCAGGCAGCAAAACAATATGGTGAGGTGTCCGAGTGGCTGAAGGAGCACGCCTGGAAAGTGTGTATACGGCAACGTATCGGGGGTTCGAATCCCCCCCTCACCGCCATATTTAAAGAAGAGCTCGCATGAAAATGCGGGCTTTTTTTTTGCATATTGCACGTATGCAGTATTGTAGGTCGGGTAAGCGCAGCGCCACCCGACAGCATGCCCGCACAAAAAACAAAGCCCGGTTTCCCGGGCCTTGAACGCAACAGCAAACTCAATAATACGCTTGCAGCGTCCTCTGACACAGCGCCGACCGCACGCAGTCATCTTTGGTGAAGCGTACCACCCCAATCATCTCATCTTCCTCAAAACGTGACATGGCGTCGCTTAATCCGGACTTCACGCCGGACGGCAGGTCACACTGGGTGATGTCGCCGTTAACGATAACCGTCACGTTCTCCCCGAGGCGCGTTAAAAACATCTTCATTTGCGCAGCGGTCACGTTCTGAGCCTCGTCAAGAATGACGACCGCATTTTCAAATGTACGTCCGCGCATATAGGCGAACGGCGCGATTTCCACCTTGCCAATCTCTGGTCGCAGGCAGTACTGCATGAAGGATGCGCCCAGCCGCTTAACCAGCACGTCATAGACGGGCCTGAAGTACGGGGCAAACTTCTCCGAAATATCGCCGGGCAGGAAGCCGAGATCTTCATCCGCCTGCAGTACCGGACGGGTAACGATAATTCTCTCCACGTCCTTATGGATCAATGCTTCCGCCGCTTTGGCCGCACTAATCCACGTTTTCCCGCATCCGGCTTCACCGGTTGCAAAGATGAGCTGTTTACTCTCGATAGCATTCAGGTAGTGCGCCTGAGCCTCATTGCGCGCCACAATTGGAGAATTATCACGGCTGTCTCGGGCCATGCCAATTGCTTCTACGCCACTCATCTGCACAAGCGAGGTGACCGATTCTTCTTCACGCTGTTTATGGCTGCGTGAATCCCGTCTCAGCACACGTTTTGCTTCGCGACGAGCTTTGATCACTGCTTTTTGTCTTCCCATGGATAGCACCTTGAGTTGTTGGTATTCATCACACGCGCCAGCGTCGGCACGATTATGCGCACGAACATCAGAGGGTTGGCTTCCTTGTAAGCCATTGCTTGCACTATCGGATGACGATACGGAACAGCTACGCGCACCGTTCTGCACGTCGGTCGAATCAGGTTCTTGAGGAAGGGGGGAGAATTTAGTGGTGAGGAAATCGCTGCCGGAGTCTGAGCCTCCGCGCCGGGTGCTGCGGTTGTTATGTTTACCTTGTCCAGTACAGGACGCAACCATTCGCGATCTCCATAGTGATACAGCATCACTGCCGGGAACTACCGCTGTCTTATCTTAAGTACATCAGGAGTTATCATAAATGCAACATTTATTTTACCTGAATGCAACTTTTAAGACTGCTCTTGCAGCGGATTCAGTCTTATATAGAAATATTACAGAAATATAACAACAAGATAGTCATATGAAAAAATAATGTCCTCGCGAACGGTTGCGGGGACGATTATCAGGCTTCAATAAGACCTTGAGCGAGGTACGCGTTGCTGTCGCGCACGCCCGGCAGGGCAAAGAAATAGCCGCCGCCGATGGGCTTAATGTACTCTTCCAGCGCTTCGCCGTTGAGCCGCTTCTGCACGGTCAGGAACCCTTTTTCCAGATCGTGCTGGTAGCAGACGAACAGCAGCCCCATATCAAGCTGGCCGGAGTTGGTCACGCCGAGCGAGTAGCTGTAGCCGCGACGCATCATCAGGCTCGACTGCGACTCTTTGGTGCGCGGATTGGCCAGACGAATATGGCTGTCCAGCGCGATGGTGTCGCCATTCGGATCGCTGGCGTAGTCGGGCACGTCATGCTCATTCTTCATGCCGAGCGGCGCCCCGCTCTGCTTGTCGCGGCCAAAGATGGTCTGCTGCTCTTTGAGCGGCGTGCGGTCCCAGAACTCCACGTGGAACTGGATAATCCGCACCGCCTGATAGCTGCCCCCCACCGCCCATGCCGGTTCGCCCTGGTCAGCAGTGACCCACACCACCTCCTTCATGAGCGCAGCATCGTGGCTGTCCGGGTTGGCGGTGCCGTCCTTGAAGCCCAGAAGGTTGACCGGAGTCTCTTTCCCTTTGCTGCGGGCGGCGTGGTCAGAGATAAACCCTTCCCGCTTCCAGCGCACGCTGAGCAAATCCGGCGTGTGCTTGATGATGTCGCGCAGGGCGTGGATCACCGTGTCCTGGGTATTGGCGCAAATCTGCAGGAGCAGGTCGCCGTGGCACAGCGCCGCGTCGAGGGAATCATTCGGGAAGCGCGTCATTTTTTGCAGCGCTTTCGGCTTCTGCTTTGCCAGCCCGTAGCGCGCATCAAACAGCGATTCACCCAGCGAAACGGTAATGGTCAGGTTATCCGGGGCGATAAACGGCCCCAGAATGCCGGAGTCCATCGGCGGCAGGCGCGGGTTCGGCGTATCCGGTGCCGGTCCCCCGGCGGTAAGAAACGCGATGCGCGTCGTCAGCAGGCGGAACAGGCGTTCCAGATCGGCTTTATCGCTGGCCAGCGAATCAAAGGCCACCAGCATCATCGACGCCTGCTGCGGCGTCAGAATACCCGCCTGGTGCTCGCCGTAAAACGGCTGCGTCTCCATGCGGGCATTGGGTGACAGCGTGCCGGGCGCGCTTTGCGGTTTCGCCGCGTGCGCCACCGGACAGCCACCGGCCAGAGCAAGCGCGCCCCCCAGCGCCCCTACCCCTTTTAGCAGCCGGCGACGGGAAGGCTCAACCACGTCGCTCTCGTTATGCTTGTTCATCGTGCTTAGTCCAGACCCAGTACGCCACGCAGCAGGGAGAGATCTTCCGCCAGGGCGGTAATCGGGCCTTTCAGCGCGTTGCGATCGGCATCGGTCAGCTTGTCGTAGGTCTCAAACCCGTCTTTGGTGCGGTACTTCGCCAGGATGGTGTCGACCTTTTTGAAGTTGGCATCCACCTTGGCCAGCAGTTCGCCGTTCTCTTTCTGCAGCTGAGGACGCAGCAGGGTAACAATTTTCTGCGCGCCGTCGACGTTGGCCTGGAAGTCCCACAGGTCGGTGTGGCTGTAGCGATCCTCTTCGCCGCTGATTTTGCTCGCGGCCACTTCTTCAATCAGCCCGGCCGCGCCGCCCACCACTTTTGACGGCGGGAAGGCCAGCTCGCTGATGCGCTTTTGCAGCTCCAGCACGTCGCCGTTCAGCTGCCCGGCGTATTTCTCCATCCCTTTGGCAGAGTTATCGCCAAACAGCGCTTTTTCCAGACGGTGGAAGCCGGTGAATTTCGGATCGGCGGCCTTCTGCTCATAGTCATCTTCACGGGCGTCAATGCTGCCGTCGAGGTCGGAGAACAGCTCGGCAATCGGCTCAATGCGCTCGTAGTGCTGACGTGTTGGCGCGTAGAGGGATTTCGCTTTTTCGATATCACCCGCTTTTACCGCGTCGGTAAAGGCTTTGGTGCTCGCCACCAGATCCGCCGTCTCTTTGGTGACGTACGCTTTATAGGCGGTAATCGCATCGCCCAGGCTCAGCACCGCAGCGCCTTTCGCCGCATCGGCCGTCGCTTCACCTTTGACGATAAGCTTACCCTTAGGGTTGGTCAGCAGGCCGCAGGTCATCTCGTACTCGCCCGGCTGCAGGTTGGCGGTCATCTTCTGGCTGAAGCCAGGGGCGATATTTTCGCGCTCTTCGACGACCAGCACCCCTTTCAGGATCTCCCACTCCAGCGCCTTCTGGCTGTGGTTCTGAATAATGAACTGGGTTTTGCCGCTGTTTACCGTGAGGGTCATCGGCTCGCACTGCTTGTCGTTGACGGTCACTTTAACCTGTGGAACATCCGCGCCCCAGGCGGAGAATGCGGAAGCGAACAGCGCGGCAATGCCTGCGCATAACGCACTACGACGGAACTGAATTGCCATGACTCTTCCCTTTAAAAGTATGTTGTCACTAAATCAATGATTACGGCGCAACGCGCGACGCCTGGGTGCCGGCACGCGGCGGCATAGCAAACAGCACCAGCGCCGGAACCAGATAAATAAAGTACATCGCCACTTCGCTGACGCTCGGCGTTTCCTGATAGCCGAAAATGCCTTCGAGCAGGGTGCCGGTCAGCGAATGGGTGGAGAGGACGTTGCTGAGGTCGAACGCCACGTCCTGGAAATGATTCCACAGGCCCGCTTCATGGAAGGCGCGGATCGCCCCTGCCGCCAGCCCGGCCGCCACCAGCAGAATAAACAGGCTGGTCCACCTGAAGAACGCGCCCAGGTTCAGGCGGATACCGCCCCAGTAGAGCAGGAAACCGAGCACCACCGCCGTAGCAAGACCCAGCACGGCGCCCAGCGGGGGCCAGATCCCCACATCCTGCTGAAACGCCGCCAGCAGGAAGAAAACAGACTCCAGCCCTTCGCGCGCCACGGCGAAAAAGACCATCATAATGAGCGCCCAGCCGTGGTTATTGCCCTTCTGCAGCGCGTTATCCACCGCCTGCTCCAGCTGCACCTTCACGTTGCGCGAAACTTTACGCATCCAGAACACCATCCAGGTGAGGATGACGACCGCAATCACGGCGACGATACCCTCAAACAGCTCCTGCTCCTTCTGCGGGAACTCGCCGGTGGTTTCGTTGATGAGGATCCCCAGACCCAGGCAGAGCGCCGCGGCAAGGAATACCCCGATCCACATGACGCCAATCCAGCGTCCGCGCTGGGTTCGCTTCAGATAACTGGCGATGAGGCTGACGATAAGGGCGGCTTCGAGCCCTTCACGTAACATAATGAGAAATGGAACAAACATGCCGACACCTTAAATGTTTATCGCGGTCAACTGATGCAAAGAAAGGTAAATTCTTGTGATAGTGATTATCATTACGGCGAAAAGAAACACAAGCGAAATGTGTGGTGTTTTGATGACGAGTTGTAAACGCCAAGCAAGGTTATAGTTACCTGCGTGACGTTCAGGTTTATAAGTTATAACGAAAATGCCCATTTACGGTTAATCAGCGCTGTGGCTAAATATCAGCCTCGAAAACCAAGTGAAAATAAACCATGTTTAAGATTGTCCATTTCCTGCTGGCGCTGGTGATTATTCTTGCGCTGGCCTGGCTGGTGAGTTTCGACCGCCGAAAAATTCGCATTCGTTATGTTTTACAACTGATTGTTATTGAAATTGCCCTGGCGTTCTTTTTCCTGCACGCCGAAAGCGGCTTATTCCTGATTAAATACGTTTCCGGCTTCTTTGAATCCCTGCTGAAATTTGCCGGCGAAGGCACCAATTTTGTCTTTGGCGGCATGGGTGAAAAAGGGCTGGCGTTCATTTTCCTCGGCGTACTTTGCCCGATTATTTTTATTTCCGCGCTGATTGGTATTCTTCAGCACTGGCGAATTCTGCCGATTTTTATTCGGGTGATCGGTACGCTGCTGTCAAAAGTGAACGGCATGGGCAAGCTGGAATCGTTTAACGCGGTGAGCTCGCTGATCCTCGGCCAGTCGGAAAACTTCATTGCCTACAAGGGCGTGCTGGGGGATCTCTCCTCGCGTCGCCTGTTCACCATGGCGGCCACGGCCATGTCGACGGTCTCCCTGTCGATTGTCGGGGCGTATATGACCATGCTCGACGCCAAATTCGTCGTCGCGGCGCTGATTTTAAACATGTTCAGCACCTTTATTATTCTCTCCGTCATCAACCCGACCCGCCCGGAAGCGGAGCCGGATATCAGGCTGGAAAAACTGCATGAATCCCAGAGCTTCTTCGAAATGCTCGGCGAGTATATTCTGGCCGGTTTTAAGGTGGCGATGATTATTCTGGCGATGCTGATTGGCTTTATCGCGCTTATTAGCGCCGTCAACGCCCTCTTCTCCAGCGTATTTGGCATGAGCTTCCAGCAGATCCTGGGCTATGTATTTTATCCCCTGGCGTGGCTGGTGGGTATTCCGCTGAGCGATGCCCTAAACGCGGGCAGTATTATGGCGACCAAGCTGGTGGCAAATGAATTTGTGGCGATGATTGAGCTGCAAAAAATCGCGCACCAGATGTCCCCGCGCGGGCTGGGCATTTTATCGGTCTTCCTGGTGTCGTTCGCGAACTTCGCCTCCATCGGCATCGTGGCCGGGGCGATTAAGGGGCTGAACGAGCAGCAGGGGAACGTGGTATCGCGCTTTGGCCTGCGTCTGGTGTACGGCGCGACGCTGGTGAGCCTGCTGTCGGCGAGCTTTGCGGGGCTGGTGTTGTAAGTTTTGTGCGGTTTGTGCCCGGTGGCGGCTACGCCTTACCGGGCCTACAACACTATCCCGCCGTTTTGCTTAAAATTGCACGCACACCGGCTGGTCGACACGCATCACCGACTCCTGCGCGAAGCGTGATTTGTAAATCCCGCGTAGCGCCTCGATGTTCTTCTCGCTCTGCGCGTCCTTCCCGTGGATCAGCATTAACGCTTTGCTCGGCTCGCGCGCCACTTTCCCGTCGTTCCCCAGCCACTGCCCCCGGGCATCAAATACCGTTAAGCCATCGCGAAAGCGCGGCGTCACGTCCTGGTCAACGAACTGCTGCCACTCGTTGCCGGTAATCTGCGCCCCGGCAGGGCGATTTAAGCCGAAATAGAGCGTGGTTTGCTGCATCTGGTTATCCGCTTTGCAGGTCTCCACCGCCGCGTGTTGCGATGGTGCGTTGCAGCCAGCCAGCATCAATAATGCCGCCGCCATTAACCCTGTTTTGATTGTCATGCTTCGCTATCCTCATTGTTATAAGCACAGCGATATCAACGTAAATTGCAGAATTTAGCAAGAGAGGTTTATTCCCTCTCCCCTTTGGGGAGAGGGTTAGGGTGAGGGGAAAATTATTCCGGCTGCAGCTTAGACGGCGGCGCGGAGCGGTAATGCGCGTCTGCTTCAGCAAAGCGTTTCTGCATGGCGGCAGACGGTGCCTTACCCAGCAGGCTGAAGACCACGATGCCGATGCTGCCGAAGATGAAGCCCGGGATGATTTCGTACAGGCCCAGCCACGCGAACTGCTTCCAGACGATGACGGTCACCGCACCGATGATCATCCCCGCCAGCGCGCCGTTGCGGGTCATACGTGACCACATGACGGAGAACAGCACCACCGGACCAAACGCCGCACCGAAGCCCGCCCACGCGTAGCTCACGAGGCCCAGCACGCGGTTTTCCGGGTTGGCCGCCAGGGCAATCGCCACCAGCGCCACCACCAGCACCATAAAGCGCCCGACCCACACCAGCTCTTTCTGACTCGCGTTCTTGCGCAGGAAGGCTTTGTAGAGGTCTTCGGTAATCGCGCTGGAGCAAACCAGCAGCTGGCAGCTCAGGGTGGACATCACCGCCGCCAGGATCGCGGAGAGCAGAATACCGGCAATCCACGGGTTAAACAGAATCTGCGCCAGCTCGATGAACACGCGTTCCGCGTTCTGGTTAACCGCGCCCGCCTGCGCCGGGTTGTTGTTGAAGTAGGCAATACCGAAGAAGCCGACCGCACACGCCCCTGCCAGACACAGGATCATCCACGTCATGCTGATGCGGCGCGCGTGAACGATGGTATGGTGAGAATCCGCCGCCATAAAGCGCGCCAGAATGTGCGGCTGGCCGAAGTAGCCTAAACCCCAGCCCATCAGGGAGACGATGGCGACAAAGTTCAGCCCTTTCAGCATGTCGACGTTTTCGATGCTCTTCTGCTTGATCACTTCCAGCGAATCGGCAAAGCCGCCAACGGTGAAAATGACAATCACCGGGGTCAGGATCAGGGCGAAGATCATCAGGCTCGCCTGCACGGTGTCGGTCCAGCTTACCGCCAGGAATCCGCCCACGAAGGTATACAGGATAGTCGCCGCCGCACCCGCCCACAGGGCGGTTTCATAGCTCATGCCGAAGGTGCTTTCGAACAGACGCGCGCCCGCCACGATGCCGGAGGCGCAATAGATGGTGAAGAACAGCAGAATAACCACCGCTGAGATAATGCGCAGGATGCGGCTGTTGTCTTCAAAACGTCCGGTGAAGTAGTCCGGCAGCGTCAGGGCGTTATTGTTGGCCTCGGTGTGCACGCGCAGACGGCCTGCCACCAGCTTCCAGTTGATCCATGCGCCGACGGTCAGGCCGATGGCGATCCAGCTTTCCGAGATACCGGAGATGAAGATCGCGCCCGGCAGCCCCATCAGCAGCCAGCCGCTCATGTCCGACGCGCCCGCAGAGAGTGCGGTCACCATTGGGCCTAAGCTACGTCCGCCCAGAATGTAGTCGTCAAAGTTTTTCGTTGAACGCCACGCCAAAAACCCTATCAGGATCATGCCAAATATATAAACGAGAAATGTCACCAGCATCGGTGTGCTAATCGCCATGCAAATTCTCCAAAAGTGTCGAGCGACAGCCGTCCGGGCTGCCTTGTTATATGATCACCGGAACGAGGTGACGGTATCTTGTGTTTCGATGAGGCGCGCTATCCTGCCGTATGCGCCTCCCGCTGACAAACGATTTAACACTGCATTTACATCAAATTCATCCCCGGTTTGATACGAGTTTCCTATAGGTTGCACTCGCTCACGCTTTTGCAGGTTGCACCTTTTAAAAGTGTTAACTACCGCATAAAAACTGACCTCCAGCAAAACCGTCAGCGCGTTTTTACAGCTAACCATTCGTTAACAATCCATTCATTTTCCGGGTTGCAAACCAGGTCACATTTAACACGGTTGCACAAAGTTGCAACATGGTGGATATTTCACGCTAACGACCAAATACGATGAAAGCACAACAGGAGCTTTGGCATGGGTATGACCACCATGGGGGTGAAGCTGGATGACGCCACCCGCGAACGGATTAAGACCGCAGCAACCCGCATTGACCGCACGCCGCACTGGTTAATTAAGCAGGCAATTTTTAACTATCTCGAAAGGCTAGAGAGCGACGAGGGTCTGCCGGAGCTGCCTGCCCTGCTGGCCGGAGCGGCCAATGAAAGCGAGGAAGCCCCAGCGGCTGGCGACGAGAGCCATCAGCCGTTCCTCGAGTTTGCCGAGCAGATCCTGCCGCAGTCCGTCACCCGCGCCGCCATTACCGGCGCCTACCGCCGTGCCGAAACCGACGCCGTGCCGATGCTGCTGGAGCAGGCTCGCCTGCCGGAAGCGATTGCCGCGCAGGCGCACAGCCTGGCCTATCAGTTAGCCGACAAGCTGCGCAACCAGAAAACCGCCGCCGGCCGCGCCGGGATGGTTCAGGGTCTGCTGCAGGAGTTCTCCCTATCCTCGCAGGAAGGCGTGGCGCTGATGTGCCTGGCGGAAGCGCTGCTGCGTATTCCGGATAAGGCCACCCGCGACGCGCTGATCCGCGACAAGATCAGCAACGGCAACTGGCATTCGCACATTGGCCGCAGCCCGTCGCTGTTCGTCAACGCAGCGACCTGGGGCCTGCTGTTTACCGGCAAGCTGGTGTCGACCCATAATGAAGCTAACCTCTCCCGCTCCCTGAACCGCATCATCGGTAAGAGCGGCGAACCGCTGATCCGCAAAGGCGTGGACATGGCGATGCGCCTGATGGGCGAGCAGTTCGTCACGGGAGAAACCATTGCCGAAGCGCTGGCCAACGCCCGCAAGCTGGAAGACAAAGGCTTCCGCTACTCGTACGACATGCTGGGCGAAGCGGCGCTGACCGCCGCCGACGCGCAGGCCTACATGGTCTCTTACCAGCAGGCGATCCACGCCATCGGTAAAGCCTCAAACGGCCGCGGCATTTATGAAGGCCCGGGCATCTCCATTAAGCTCTCCGCCCTGCACCCGCGCTACAGCCGCGCGCAGTATGACCGGGTGATGGAAGAGCTCTACCCGCGCCTGAAGTCCCTGACCCTGCTGGCGCGCCAGTATGACATCGGCATCAACATCGACGCCGAAGAGGCCGACCGTCTGGAGATCTCCCTCGACCTGCTGGAAAAGCTGTGCTTCGAGCCGGAGCTGGCGGGCTGGAACGGCATCGGCTTCGTTATCCAGGCCTACCAGAAGCGCTGTCCGTTCGTCATTGATTACCTCATTGACCTGGCCAGCCGCAGCCGCCGCCGCCTGATGATCCGTCTGGTGAAGGGCGCCTACTGGGACAGCGAAATCAAGCGCGCCCAGATGGAAGGGCTGGAAGGCTATCCGGTCTATACCCGCAAGGTTTACACCGACGTCTCTTACCTCGCCTGCGCGAAAAAGCTGCTCGGCGTGCCGAACCTGATCTACCCGCAGTTCGCTACCCACAACGCCCACACCCTGGCGGCAATCTACAGCCTGGCGGGGCAAAACTACTATCCGGGCCAGTACGAGTTCCAGTGCCTGCACGGCATGGGCGAACCGCTGTACGAGCAGGTGACCGGTAAAGTGGCGGACGGCAAGCTCAACCGCCCGTGCCGCATCTATGCTCCGGTAGGCACCCACGAAACCCTGCTGGCGTACCTGGTGCGTCGCCTGCTGGAAAACGGCGCGAACACCTCCTTCGTTAACCGCATTGCCGACACCACCCTGCCGCTGGACGAGCTGGTGGCCGACCCGGTGCAGGCCGTTGAGAAGATGGCGGCGCAGGAAGGCCAGATTGGCCTGCCGCATCCGAAGATTGCCCTGCCGCGCGAGCTGTACGGCGCAGGTCGCGTCAACTCGGCGGGCCTGGATCTCGCCAACGAACACCGTCTGGCATCGCTCTCCTCTGCCCTGCTCAACAGCGCCCTGCAGAAATGGCAGGCGAAGCCGATCCTGGAACAGTCCGTTGAGGACGGCGACATGCAGCCGGTGATCAACCCGGCGGAACCAAAAGATATCGTCGGCTACGTGCGTGAAGCCACCGAAGCGGAGGTGGATCGCGCCCTGGACAGCGCGGTGAACAACGCCCCTATCTGGTTCGCCACGCCGCCGCAGGAGCGCGCCGCCATTCTGGAGCGCGCCGCGGTGCTGATGGAAGATCAGATGCAGTCGCTCATCGGCATTCTGGTGCGCGAGGCGGGTAAAACCTTCAGCAACGCCATTGCCGAAGTGCGCGAGGCCGTCGACTTCCTGCATTATTACGCAGGCCAGGTTCGCGACGACTTCGATAACGAAACCCACCGTCCGCTGGGACCGGTCGTCTGTATCAGCCCGTGGAACTTCCCGCTGGCGATCTTCACCGGCCAGATTGCCGCCGCCCTGGCCGCAGGCAACAGCGTGCTGGCTAAACCGGCAGAGCAGACCCCGCTGATTGCCGCGCAGGGTATCAACATTCTTCTGGAAGCGGGCGTGCCTGCGGGCGTGGTTCAGCTGCTGCCGGGCCGCGGTGAAACGGTGGGCGCCAAACTGACCGGCGATAACCGCGTACGCGGCGTGATGTTTACCGGCTCGACCGAAGTCGCCTCGCTGCTGCAGCGCAACATTGCTACCCGTCTGGATGCGCAGGGCCGTCCTACGCCGCTCATCGCGGAAACCGGCGGCATGAACGCCATGATCGTTGACTCCTCTGCCCTCACCGAGCAGGTGGTGGTCGACGTGCTGGCCTCCGCGTTCGACAGCGCCGGTCAGCGCTGCTCCGCCCTGCGCGTGCTCTGCCTGCAGGACGACGTGGCGGACCACACGCTGAAGATGCTGCGCGGCGCGATGGCCGAATGCCGCATGGGCAACCCGGGCCGCCTCACCACCGACATCGGGCCGGTGATCGACGCGGAAGCCAAAGCCAATATTGAAAACCACATTCAGGCCATGCGCGCGAAAGGCCGTCCGGTATACCAGGCGGTGCGTGAAAACAGCGAAGATACCCGCGAATGGCGCACCGGTACCTTTGTGCCGCCAACGCTGATTGAGCTGGCAAGCTTCGACGAGCTGAAAAAAGAGGTCTTCGGCCCGGTGCTGCACGTGGTGCGCTACAACCGAAACAACCTCAACGAGCTGGTTGAGCAGATCAACGCTTCCGGCTATGGCCTGACGCTCGGCGTGCATACCCGCATCGATGAAACCATCGCCCAGGTGACCGGCAGCGCGAAAGTGGGCAACCTGTACGTCAACCGCAACATGGTTGGCGCGGTCGTGGGCGTGCAGCCGTTCGGCGGCGAAGGCCTCTCCGGCACCGGTCCGAAAGCGGGCGGTCCGCTCTACCTGTACCGTCTGCTGGCGAACCGTCCGGAGAATGCGCTGGGCGTCACCCTGGCGCGTCAGGACGCGGAGTATCCGGTCGATGCGCAGCTGAAAACCGTGCTGACCCAGCCGCTGGAGGCGCTGATCGCCTGGGCGGAAAAACGTCCTGAGCTGCGTGCCGTGGCGCAGCAGTATGGCGAGCTGGCGCAGGCGGGCACGCAGCGCCTGCTGCCAGGGCCGACCGGCGAACGCAACACCTGGACGCTGATGCCGCGCGAGCGCGTACTCTGCGTGGCGGACAACGAGCAGGACGCGCTGGTCCAGCTGGCCGCCGCGATGGCAACCGGGTGTGAGGTACTGTGGCCGGAAGATGCGCTGCATCGCGACCTCGCCAAACAGCTGCCGAAAGCGGTTTCGGACCGCATTCGCTTCGCGAAGGCCGACACGCTGCTGACGCAGCCGTTTGATGCCGTCATTTATCACGGTGATTCCGACCAGCTGCGCGAGCTCTGCGAGCAGGTCGCGGCCCGCAGCGGGGCAATCGTGTCGGTGCAGGGCTTTGCGCGCGGGGAAACCAACCTGCTGCTGGAGCGTCTGTACGTGGAGCGTTCGCTCAGCGTCAACACCGCGGCGGCAGGCGGTAACGCCAGCCTGATGACCATCGGTTAATCGTGTAAACTTTCCCCGGTGGCGCTACGCTAACCGGGGCTACAAAATCACCGTAGGCCGGATAAGCGCAGCGCATCCGGCTTTTTTACATGGAGGGGATGATGAAACGAGTATTTCTCGCAGGTGCCGCACTGCTGCTGAGCGCCAGCGCGCTGGCCGACGAGTGCGACAAAGCCAATACGCAGCTTGAGCTGAACACCTGCAGCGCGCAGCAGTACCAGGCTGCCGATAAAAAGCTCAACCAGACCTATCATGCCGCCGTTAAGCGCGCGGCGGCCCCCCAGCGCGACCTGCTGAAAAAGGCGCAGCAGGCGTGGATCGCCCTGCGCGACGCGGACTGCGCGTTTATCGGTTCGGGGACGGAAGGCGGGAGCGTCCAGCCGATGATTGTGAACCAGTGCCTGGCGGAAAAAACCGTGGAGCGCGAAGCGTTTCTGGCCTCGCTGATGCAGTGTGAAGAGGGCGACTTAAGCTGTCCCCTCACCCCGGCCCTCTCCCCATAGGGGCGAGGGAGAAAAACCGCGCAGAACAGTCCCCTTTTCAATAGGGGCGAGCGAGAAAAGACCGCACAGAACAGTCCCCTCTCCCCTTTGGGGAGAGGGTTAGGGTGAGGGGAACAAGCGCACGCGGATCCCTTCAATAATCATCCGCTGCACGTTTTCCAGGGTGCTGTGGAAAAACGCTTCGTCCTGCAGCGTTTTCCCGGTGACCGCCTCAACCTGGGCCGCAAAGTCAGCGTAATGCTGGGTGGCGGCCCAAATCATAAAGATCAGATGCTGCGGGTCGACCGGAGCCAGCTTTCCGCTGGCGACCCATCCGGCAATAATCGCCGACTTATCGTCCACCAGCTGCTTTAAATCTCCCGTCAGCTCAGCCTGTAGCAGCGGCGCGCCCTGCAGCATCTCAAGGCAGAACAGCCTTGACGCCTGCGGGTAATCGCGCGACACCTCCAGCTTCAGGCGAATGTACTCCCTGATTGCCACCAGCGGGGCCAGCTCTTCGCGGAACGCTTTGAGCGGCGCCAGCCAGATATCGAGGATCTGCTGCATCACCGCCACGTAGAGCGCCTCTTTCGACGGGTAGTAATAGAGCAGATTGGTTTTGGATACCCCGGACTGCTCCGCCACCTGCTCCAGCCGCGTGCCGTGGATCCCAAACTGCGAAAAGGTCTCCAGCGCCGCGCTGAGGATCGCCTGCTTCTTGGCGCTCACCGCCTGCGAACGTTTACCTGGTGTTTTCACTGCGCCTTGTGTCATTCCCGCTCTCCTTATTCTGCATTGTCCTCAGCATAGCAAAACCCCCGTCTCGCCACGACATCCTGCACTCCCATCGCGCATGAGTGCCTGTTTTCTGTGCAACGTTTTTGACCAGTTAGTCCACATTTTATCGCATCAACCCACCAACCTCTAATTAACACATTAATAACACTGTCTTTTTGAAAACTGGCACTGCCTTTGCAAAAAGACCGTTACACCTGCGACGTAATGAAGAGAGGTTCGTGATGAAAATTGGCGTATTTGTACCCATCGGCAATAACGGCTGGCTTATCTCGACCACTGCACCGCAATACATGCCGACCTTCGAGCTCAACAAAGCCATCGTGCAGAAAGCGGAGCACTACCATTTCGACTTTGCGCTTTCGATGATCAAGCTGCGCGGCTTTGGCGGCAAAACCGAATTCTGGGATCACAACCTGGAGTCCTTCACCCTGATGGCCGGGCTGGCCGCGGTCACCTCGCGGATCCAGATCTACGCCACCGCCGCCACGCTCACCCTGCCCCCGGCGATCGTCGCGCGCATGGCCTCCACCATCGACTCCATCTCCGGCGGGCGCTTTGGCGTCAACCTGGTCACCGGCTGGCAAAAACCCGAGTACGAGCAGATGGGGCTCTGGCCGGGTGACGACTACTTCTCGCGTCGCTACGACTACCTGACCGAGTACGTGCAGGTCCTGCGCGACCTGTGGGGTACCGGCAAAAGCGATTTCAAGGGCGACTTCTTCACCATGAACGACTGCCGCGTCAGCCCGCAGCCGTCGGTGCCGATGAAGGTGATCTGCGCCGGGCAGAGCGACGCGGGAATGGAATTCTCGGCGAAATATGCCGACTTTAACTTCTGCTTCGGTAAAGGCGTTAACACGCCTGCCGCCTTCGCCCCGACCGCCGCGCGCATGAAGGAGGCCGCCGACAAAACCGGTCGCGACGTGGGCTCCTACGTGCTGTTTATGGTCATCGCCGACGAGACCGACGAGGCCGCGCGCGCGAAATGGGAGCGCTATAAGGACGGTGCCGACGAGGAGGCCCTGAGCTGGCTTACCGAGCAGAGCCAGAAGGACACCCGCTCCGGCGCGGACACCAACGTGCGCCAGATGGCCGACCCGACGTCTGCGGTCAATATCAACATGGGCACGCTGGTCGGCTCTTATGCCAGCGTCGCCAGAATGCTTGACGACGTCGCCGCCGTCCCCGGCGCGGAGGGCGTCCTGCTGACCTTCGATGATTTCCTCACCGGCGTGGAGACCTTCGGCGAGCGCATCCAGCCGCTGATGGAGTGCCGGGCCAACATTCCTGCCGTGACGAAGGAGGTGGCGTAATGACGACCCTTAACGCTCGCCCGGAAGCCATTACCTTTGCGCCAGAGCAGAGCGCGCTGATCGTGGTGGACATGCAAAACGCCTACGCCAGTAAAGGCGGCTATCTGGACCTGGCGGGGTTCGACGTCTCCGCCACCCGTCCGGTGATTGAGAACATCAACACCGCCGTCGCCGCCGCACGCGCCGCGGGCATGCTCATCATCTGGTTCCAGAACGGCTGGGATGATCGGTACGTGGAGGCCGGTGGCCCCGGCTCGCCCAACTTCCACAAGTCCAACGCCCTGAAAACGATGCGCAAAAACCCAGAACTGCAGGGCAAGCTGCTGGCAAAAGGCGGATGGGATTATCAGCTGGTGGATGAGCTGGTGCCGCAGGCGGGCGATATCGTCCTGCCGAAACCGCGCTACAGCGGCTTTTTCAATACCCCGCTCGACAGCCTGCTGCGCAGCCGGGGCATTCGCCACCTGGTGTTCACCGGGATCGCCACCAACGTCTGCGTGGAGTCGACCCTGCGCGACGGCTTTTTCCTCGAGTATTTTGGCGTGGTGCTGGAAGACGCGACCCACCAGGCCGGGCCGGAATTTGCCCAGAAGGCGGCCCTGTTCAATATCGAAACCTTTTTTGGCTGGGTCAGCAGCGTCAATGATTTCTGCGACGCCCTGAATCCCCCGCTCGCCCGTATCGCCTGAGGAGACACCTGATGCCGAAATCCGTAATCATCCCGCCGGGTACCAGTACCCCGATCGCCCCGTTCGTTCCCGGCACGCTTGCCGACGGCGTGGTGTATGTCTCCGGCACGCTGCCGTTTGATAAAGACAACAACGTGGTGTTTATCAACGACCCAAAGGCGCAAACCCGCCACGTGCTGGAGACGATCAAAACGGTGATCGAAACGGCGGGTGGCACCATGGCGGATGTGACCTTCAACAGCATCTTTATCACCGACTGGAAAAACTACGCCGCGATTAACGAAATTTACGCCGAGTTCTTTCCCGGCGATAAGCCTGCCCGGTTCTGCATTCAGTGCGGGCTGGTGAAGCCGGACGCGCTGGTTGAGATCGCCACCGTTGCGCACATCGCGAAGTGAGGCAGCCATGAAACTCTCCGTCTCACCGCCCCCGTATGAGGGTGCGCCCGTGGTGGTCTTAATTTCCGGTCTCGGCGGCAGCGGCAGCTACTGGTTGCCCCAGCTGGCCGCGCTGGAGCCGGAGTATCAGGTGGTGTGCTATGACCAGCGCGGAACGGGCAATAACCCCGCCACTCTGCCGGAAGGCTACAGCCTGGCGCAGATGGCGGACGAACTGGCCCAGGCGCTGGCTGGGGCCGGGATCGCGCGCTACAGCGTCGTCGGGCACGCGCTGGGAGCGCTGGTCGGCCTGCAGCTGGCCCTCGACAGGCCCGACGCCCTCACCGCGCTGGTGTGCGTCAACGGCTGGTTGACCCTTAACGCCCACACCCGCCGCTGCTTTCAGATCCGCGAGCGCCTGCTGCATTACGGCGGCGCACAGGCGTGGGTCGAGGCGCAGCCGCTGTTTCTCTACCCGGCGGACTGGATGGCCGCCCGCGCTCCCCGCCTGGAGGCAGAAGAAGCGCTGGCGCTGGCCCATTTCCAGGGCAAAGCCAACCTGCTGCACAGGCTCAGCGCCCTGAAAAAGGCCGACTTCAGCCGCCACGCCGCGCGCATCCGCTGTCCGGTACAGATTATCTGTTCCGCCGACGACATGCTGGTGCCCGCGGTCTGCTCGTCCGAGTTGCTGGCGGCTCTCCCGCACGGCCACGGCGCGGTGATGCGCCAGGGCGGGCACGCCTGCAACGTCACCGAGCCGGACACCTTTAACACCCTGCTGCTGAACGGGCTCGCCAGCCTGCTGCACAGCCCCGAACCCGCTTTATAAGGAGCTTTAATGAGCGAAGCCATTACCCCCGCCGCGCTGGAAACGCTGTTCACCGCCGCACGCACCCATAACGGCTGGCAGGATATTCCCGTCAGCGACGAGACGCTGCGCGAAATCTACGACCTGCTGAAATGGGGGCCCACCTCCGCCAACTGCTCTCCGGCGCGGATTGTGTTTGTGCGAAGCACAGAGGGAAAAGCGAAGCTGCGCCCGGCGCTCTCCAGCGGCAACCTGGAGAAAACGCTCGCCGCCCCGGTCACGGCGATTGTCGCCTGGGACGGTGAATTCTACGAGCGCCTGCCCGAGCTGTTCCCGCACGGTGATGCCAGAAGCTGGTTTACCTCCAGCCCCGCGCTGGCGGAGGAGACGGCCTTTCGCAACAGTTCAATGCAGGCGGCTTACCTGATTTTCGCCTGCCGCGCCCTGGGGCTCGACACCGGCCCGATGTCGGGATTTGACCGACAGAAGGTCGACGAGGCCTTTTTCACCGGCACCGCGCTTAAAAGCAATCTGCTGATCAACATTGGCTACGGCGATGCGAACAAACTGTACGGGCGCCTGCCGCGCCTGACCTTTGACGATGCCTGCGGGCTGGCGTAAGGAGCTATCGTGACGACACCGGATAAACAAACCTTTCGCGACGCCATGGCCTGCGTTGGCGCGGCGGTCAATATCATCACCACCGACGGCCCGGCGGGGATGGCGGGCTTTACCGCCAGCGCGGTATGCAGCGTTACGGACTCACCGCCCACCCTGCTGGTGTGCCTGAACCGCGGGGCGTCCGTCTGGCCGACGTTCAGCGACAACCGCACCCTTTGCGTGAATACCCTGAGCGCCGGACAAGAGCCGCTCTCTAACCTGTTTGGCGGTAAAACGCCGATGAAGGAACGCTTTGCCGCCGCCCGCTGGCAAACGGGCGACACCGGCTGTCCGCGCCTGGAGGATGCGCTGGCCTCGTTTGACTGCCGCATCAGCCAGGTGGTGAGCGTCGGCACCCACGACATTCTGTTCTGCGACATTGTTTCGATTATTCGCCACCCCGCGCCGCAAGGGCTGGTGTGGTTTGACCGCGGCTACCACGCGCTGATGCGACCCGCCTGTTAAGGCGCTCTAAGGAGACAACCATGTTCGGATTTCCCCACTGGCAGTTGAAATCGACCTCCACAGACGCAGGCGTGGTCGCGCCGGATGAACGCCTCCCGCTCGGGCAAACGATGGTAATGGGCGTCCAGCACGCGGTCGCCATGTTTGGCGCCACGGTGCTGATGCCGATGCTGATGGGCCTCGATCCCAACCTCTCGATTCTGATGTCCGGTATCGGCACCCTGCTGTTCTTTTTTGTTACCGGCGGACGCGTGCCCAGCTATCTCGGATCCAGCGCTGCCTTTGTGGGCGTGGTTATCGCCACCACCGGCTTTAACGGCCAGGGGATCAACCCTAACCTGAGCGTGGCCCTTGGCGGCATCATCGCCTGCGGCCTGGTGTATACCCTGATTGGCCTGGTGGTGATGAAGATCGGCACCCGCTGGATCGAGCGCATGATGCCTCCCGTCGTCACCGGCGCGGTGGTGATGGCGATAGGCCTGAACCTTGCGCCGATTGCGGTGAAAAGCGTCTCCGGCTCGCCGTTTGAAAGCTGGATGGCGGTCGTGACCGTGCTGTGCATCGGCCTGGTGGCGGTGTTTACGCGCGGCATGATCCAGCGGCTGCTGATCCTGGTCGGGCTGATTGTCGCCTGTCTGGTTTACGCTCTGCTGGCGAACGTTTTTGATCTCGGCAAGCCGGTTGATTTTACGCTGCTTCAGCAGGCCGCCTGGTTTGGCCTGCCGCAGGTGACCTCACCCACCTTTAACGCCCAGGCGATGATGCTTATCGCACCGGTGGCGGTGATCCTGGTGGCGGAAAACCTGGGTCACCTGAAGGCGGTTGCGGGGATGACCGGGCGCAGCATGGATCCGTACATGGGACGCGCGTTCGTTGGCGACGGGCTGGCGACCATGCTTTCGGGCTCTGTCGGCGGCAGCGGCGTCACCACCTATGCCGAAAACATCGGCGTGATGGCGGTGACCAAAGTCTATTCGACGCTGGTCTTCGTCGCGGCGGCGGTGATGGCGATGCTGCTCGGCTTCTCGCCGAAGTTCGGCGCGCTGATCCACACCATTCCGTCACCGGTCATCGGCGGGGCATCCATTGTGGTGTTTGGTCTGATTGCCGTCGCCGGGGCGCGTATCTGGGTGCAGCATCGCGTCGACCTTAGCCAGAACGGCAATCTGATTATGGTGGCGGTCACGCTGGTGCTGGGCGCGGGAGATTTTGCCCTGATGCTGGGCGGGTTTACGATTGGCGGGATTGGTACAGCGACCTTCGGCGCGATCCTGCTTAATGCCCTGCTGAGCCGCCGGAAGAGGGATGAAGCGCAAGGGGAAGCGATCACCCCTTCTACCTGAAATCAGCACACCTTTCTTGCCGGGTGGCGCTACGCTTACCCGGCCTACATGCCTCTTGTAGGCCCGCGCAAGCGTAGCGCCGCCGAGCAAAACGGGCAACGAGCACGTTGTCAGCTGTCGGCACCTTGTTCAGCACCTAATCCTGCAACCGCCTTACGTCGCTTTCTGAGCTTTAACTCGCTCACCAGCACCCCGGCGACGATAAATGCCGCGCCCACCAGGGCCAGCAGCGGCAAACGCTCGCCCGCAATGCGGCCGAAAATCCCCGCCCACACCGGTTCACCGGTATAAATCACCGTCGCTCGCGTCGGCGATACGCTGCGCTGCGCCCAGTTCATGGTGACCTGAATAATAGCGCTGAAAATGCCCAGCCCCAGCGCCACCACAATCAGGCCGGTGGACATGGGCGGCACGGACTCCCCTGCCGGCACCATTGTCGCAAACGCCACCAGCGACGCCGTCGCAAGCTGCACGACCGTTACCCGCTTAACGTCAACCTGGCCCGCCCACGCGCTAATCAGAATAATTTCCGCCGCAATCGCAACCGCCCCGACGAGGGTAATGATCTCGCCCGGCCCCAGCGCCAGCAGGTTGTTTTCAGGTCCGGCGAGCAAAATCAGGCCGATAAACGCCAGCACGATGCCGATGCAGGACATCAGCCCCGGCAGCCGCCCCAGACACAGCCACTGCAGGAGCGGCACCAGGGGGACATACATGGCGGTGATAAATGCGGATTTGCTGCTGGAGATGGTCTGCAACCCCCACGTCTGCAGGCTGTAGCCCATTGCAATCGCAATCCCTATCGCCACGCCTGCCTGAAGTTCTTTACGCGTCAGGCCGCGCAGCGTTTTCAGCGAGATCAGCCCCACGGCTATCGCCGCCGTCGCAAAGCGCAGGCCAACAAAAAAGAACGGATCGCTGAGGGTCACCGCATACTGGACGGCCAGAAACGTCCCGCCCCAGAACATGGTGATGAGAATGAGGAGGGCTTCCTGAGGTTTTACGGAGAATTTGAAGCGTGAAAAAGACATGCGGCACCAGCAAGTATGAACAATTCTCTAGTGTGCGTTGCCTTTGGTTACAGTTCAATGTTGCAGAAATAAAAAAACCGCCGGGGTACCCCGGCGGCAGGGGTTCAACCCGGCGTACTACTTACTGCTGCTGCCGTGGCTGTTTTTACCCCCCTTCTTGCCAGCTTCAGATGCGCGTTGCGGGTCATTCTTGAAGTTACCCCCGCTATGCTGGCCACCTTTACGGCCTGCTTCTGATGCTCTTTCACGGTCTTCTGCGAAATTACCTGAACCACCACGATGGTTTGCCATCTCTAACCTCCAGAATGTGAAACATTAGACATCATATTGCATTCAGTAAAAGAGGATTCTTTCACCTCGCAGCACAAAGACAGTGCCTTTATCCGTGCCGCGTGAAACTAAGCTTAGTGGAATGCCGCTATCCGGCAAGCCGCAGGTAATATCCTGCAACATGAACTCAGTCTTTTGGGTGAGATGACGCGACGGTAATTCATAAGCCTTTCTTATCGTTTCAAAAAACCGCTGTCGAAAAGTTGTTTCATTTTGCTACAACACCTTTTTGTAATCATATTGTTATAAATCAAAGAAATGCCGTTCATTTTTGCAGTCTGGCTGTGATGGCATATCTTTAAAAGAACGCAGCGATCCGCTGTCAGAAAAAACCAACGAGGAGTGAAGCAAAATGGCAAAAGTTCTGGTGCTCTATTATTCCATGTATGGACACATTGAAACCATGGCTCACGCGGTTGCTGAGGGTGCAAACAAGGTAGACGGCGTAGAGGTTGTGGTGAAACGCGTACCGGAAACCATGAATGCCGAGGCGTTCTTAAAAGCCGGCGGTAAAACGCAAAACGCGCCGCAGGCCACCCCGCAGGAGCTGGCTGACTACGATGCCATTATTTTCGGCACCCCGACCCGTTTCGGCAATATGTCAGGCCAGATGCGCACCTTCCTCGATCAGACGGGCGGGCTCTGGGCATCCGGGGCGCTCTACGGCAAACTTGCCAGCGTATTCAGCTCCACCGGGACCGGCGGCGGTCAGGAGCAGACGATTACCTCAACCTGGACTACCCTTGCCCATCACGGGATGGTGATTGTGCCGATTGGCTACGGCGCGCAGGAGCTGTTTGACATTTCCCAGGTCCGCGGCGGTACGCCGTACGGTGCTACCACCATTGCCGGTGGGGATGGCTCGCGTCAGCCAAGCAATGAAGAGCTGGCTATCGCCCGCTATCAGGGTGAATACGTCGCGGGTCTGGCCAAAAAACTGAACGGCTAATACCCAACAGGAGGACAAGCATGCCAACTCAAGAATCCAAAGCTCACCACGTGGGCGAATGGGCAAGTTTACGCAACACCTCTCCGGAGATTGCCGAAGCTATCTTTGAAGTCGCGAAATACGATGAAAAGCTGGCCGAGCAGATCTGGGAGGAAGGTAACGATGAGGTGCTGGTGCGCGCCTTCGAAAAAACGGATAAAGACTCGCTCTTCTGGGGCGAGCAAACCATCGAACGTAAAAACGTCTAAGCGTTTCCCCCCGCCATCACGCGGGGGGTTTTCGTTTACTTCGCCGCGTTATTCATCACCGCATTGAATTTATCGACCGGACAGAAACCGTTCGCATCCACCGGACAGCCTTTCAGCTCCAGCGTCACGCGCTGCGCCGGAGACTGCAGCGACAGCACGCTGGCGTTACGCAGCTGCTCCGCGCTCTGATAGACATACTCAATTTTCATCAGCTCCTGATTGGCATTTTTGTCATGCCAGCGCTGGAAGACGATCTTGCCGCCAATCGGGGTACGTTCGTGCTGGTCGTGCAGCTGATACGGTTTGAAATCCAGGGCGGTGAGCAGCGACGCAATATTCGAGTCATGCCCCACCAGCAGGGTGATTTTCGGCGCTTTCGCCTGGTCGGTAACCAGCGTTTTATCGATATATTTCACCAGCGGTTTCGCCACGTTTTGCGCCACCTCGGTGGAGGTAAACAGCGAGTCCTGATAGCCGTTCTTCAGCATGGACAGCACGCGCCACTGCTGGTCGGTCTTGATTTCGCCCCAGGCCACCTGGTCGGCCGGGAAGCCTTCGTAGTACTGCAGCGTGAACGCATCCACCAGCGAGTTGCCCACCTTCAGCGGCCCGGATACGCCAGGCTCTTTTTCATAGTCGGCGCTGAAGGTATCTTTCGCGTCCGCCAGCGAGCAGACTTTTTTCTCTTTGCAGGACGGAGAATCGGCGTAGTTCGTCATCTGCTCCAGCAGCTTATAGCTCTCAGTAAGCTGCATTTTCTGCCGTTCCGTCTCCATCGCCTTCAGCGCTTTTTCACGGAATCCCGGCGAGTTATCGGTTATGACCGGATTAAAGGTTGGGTCCATGGTGCCCATTTTTTCCTGGTGGTGCACAGGAATGTCGCAGCCCGGAAACGCCCCGGTAATAAAGAACTGCGCGGTCGCGACGGTACGCTGCAGGCTGTTGGCATAAGCATACACGCTCTGAGCCGGTGGACATTCGCCAGTGGTCACCATCCCCTGCTGCGCCAGCCACTCGCGCATGTAATGGCCCATGTAGACTTCCAGCACGCCGCCTTTGGTGGTGAGCTGACCGCCCGGCACCTCCCACTCCGGCCACTGCTTCGGCGTGGACTGCTCCAGCACGCTGCCGTTGTTAGCCAGCGGCGCGCGCAGGTTATGGCGACTCATGATTAAAACTTGTTCCAGCTGATACCCTTCCGGCGTCTCTTGCGCCTGCACGCCGAACGTTGCTGAAATGGAACCGGCGACAGCCAGCGCGAGTAGTGCTTTTCTCATCCCTAATTCCTCACTCGTTTTAAAATGTCGCGTTCAGTGTGACAGACTGGTGACAATTTTCCGGGAAGCATTTCTCAAACTGATGATTAACATGCTTACGGTGTGTGCCCATTAGTTTTATAATAAAACCATACCCCACCGGAGAACTGATTGTGAAACGTACCCGCCTTGAAGAGAGCCCCTGCCCCGTCGCCCGTTCGCTGGATATCATCGGCGACTGGTGGTCGCTGCTGATTGTTCGCGACGCGCTGCGCGGGATTAGGCGCTTCGGCGAGTTTCAGAAAAGCCTCGGTATCGCCAAAAACATGCTGACCACGCGGCTAAAGCTGCTGGTTGATGAGGGGATCCTCCGGCTTCAGCCCGCGTCCGACGGCAGCGCCTGGCAGGAGTATGCCCTGACCGAAAAGGGTCGCGCCCTGCAGACGGTGCTGGTTGCCCTCTCCCAGTGGGGAAATGAGTTTTTGTTCGCGGAAAACGAATGCGGCACCGTGCTGGTCGATACCGAACAGCGTAAACCCCTGCGCAAGCTGGCGCTTATCGCCGACGACGGGCGCGAACTGACGCCTGAAGAGATCGTGGCAAAACTCCCTTCCTGATCGTTCCCGACGGCAAAAGCACAAAATGCCCAGTAAAATAGTTGCATTATAAAACCAAATAGCAGAGAGTTAATTCAGTTTCATCTTGAAACCAAATAACCCACTTTGCCTTGAGGTAACACACGATGACTACGCACATCACCACCGCCCTGATTACGGGCGCCTCTTCCGGGATTGGTGCCGTTTATGCCGACCGTCTTGCCGCGCGCGGCGCCAGCCTGGTACTGGTTGCCCGTCGCGAGGATCGTCTGAAATCCCTCGCCGCCGACCTGCGCGCGCGCTACGGCGTCGCCGTCGATATTCTGGTGGCCGACCTGACGGATGAAGCCGGGCTCCGCGCCGTGGAAGACGAACTGCGCCGCAATACCGCCATTGATACGCTGATTAACAACGCGGGCACCGCGCAGATGGCACCGTTCCTCGCGGGCGAGGTGGCGCAGCATCAGGCCATTAACACCCTGAACACCACGGCGCTGATGCGCCTGACCTACGCCATCCTGCCGCGGCTGGCGCAGAATAATCACGGCACGCTGATCAATATCGCCTCCGTACTGGCCCTGCACGTGCGGGCGGGCAGCGCGCTCTACAGCGCCACCAAGGCGTGGGTGTTGAGCTTTACCCGCGGGCTGCAGGAAGAGTTTGCCGACAGCAGCGTGCGCATTCAGGCCGTGCTGCCCGCCGCCACGGCGACGGAGATCTGGAGCCACTCCGGCGTCACGGTGAACGATCTGCCGGAAGGATCGGTGATGACCACCGACGATATGGTGGACGCGTCGCTGGCGGGTCTGGATCAGGGCGAAGCGATCACCATCCCGCCGATGCATGACGCCGGCCTGTGGGACCGTTACGAAGCGGCGCGCCTTGAGCTGTTCAACAGCGCGCGTACCGGTATTCCTGCCCCGCGCTACGTGAAGCAGTAACCTAACGCTCCAGCTGGCTGCCGTACTCGCTCATCCAGGCGGCCAGCGGGGAGAGCGCATCCTGCAGGGTTAACCCGAGCTCGGTAATTTGATACTCCACGCGCGGCGGGATCTCCGGATAGACCGTCCGCGTCACCAGCCCGCGCTGTTCAAACAGGCGCAGCTGCTTCGTCAGCTCTTTCTGCGTGATGGGGGATGCGGCACGCAGGAGATCGCCAAAGCGAACGGGCGTGTTGAAGACAATCAGCCGATAGAGGATCGGGATCGCCCATTTGCCAGAAATCAGGTTCACAAACTGCGTCATCGGGCAGGTATACGCCTCAGATTTTTTTTCACAGCACACCTCCAGCATTTCTGCCATAGCACACCTCTTGCCTCGTTAGTATCTATTTGGTACCTGGTTTCTTTTCGATACTAACGTTTCTATAGTGCTTTCTCCAGTGACTTTTCAGGAGAAGAACATGGGTCGTTTAACAGATAAGTACACGCTGATTACCGGCGGCACCAGCGGCATCGGTCTCGCCACCGCGCAGGCGTTTATCGCCGAAGGCGCGCGCGTCGCTGTAACCGGACGCAACCCGAATACCCTCGCCGAAGCAGAGCGCATTCTGGGCGATAAGGCCTGGGTGATCCCGACCGATGCGGGAGAGTTGGCGTCGCAAAAAGCGCTGGCGGAAACCCTCGCCGCCCGCTGGCCACGCCTGGACGCGGTGTTTCTCAACGCCGGTGACGTGACGCACGCGCCGCTGGAAGCCTGGCAGGAAGAGACCTGGGATCGTCTGATGGGCATTAACCTGAAGGGACCGTTCTTTTTGATTCAGGCGCTGCTGCCGCTGCTGAATAACCCGTCTTCGGTGATCCTCTGCGGCTCCGTGAGCGCGCGCATCGGCCTGCCCACCAGCAGCGTGTACGCCGCGAGCAAGGCCGCCCTGCTCTCTCTGGCGCGCACGCTGTCGGCGGAGCTGCTGCCGCGCGGGATCCGCGTCAACGGCCTCAGCCCCGGTCCGGTGGAAACCCCGGCGTTTACGAAAACGGGCTTAAGCGAGGAGACGCTTAACGCGATGATGGCGGACATCATCAAGCTGGTGCCGCTCGGCAGAATGGGCTCGACGACGGAGCTGGCGAAAGCCGCGCTCTATCTGGCGTCCGACGAGTCGAGCTACACGGTGGGAACGGAACTGCTGGTCGACGGCGGAATGGGGAGCCTGTAGCTCAAAAGGCGCTGATGCCGGTAACGATGCCGACATACAGCGCCGCCCATGCGCAGGCGGAAAGCAGGCTGACGACGTAGACCTTGACTGCGTTCAGCCTGAGCATCCCCGCCGCCAGCGGGACGATATAACGCAACACCGCCAGAAAGCGCGACGTAAAAAGGACGATGACGCCGTTCTTTTGCAGCTGATGCTGTACCCGCAAGAACTTATCGGCATGCTTTGAGGTAAAACGCGTGACCAGCCGGGTGTGCCCCATCAGCTGGCCGATATGGTAGTTCAGCACCGAACCCGCCGTTGCCCCCAAAACTATGGCCAGCCACGCCAGCGCAGGATGCATGCTCGTCTGGCTAACGGTAATGCCCGCCAGCAGCATCACCGAGGCGGGCGGCAGCACGGAGGAGATCAGCACCGTCGATTTACTCAGCGCCATCATAAATAACAGCGCGAAAAGATGTGCCGGATACAGCGCAAAATGATTCAGCAAATTGTCAAACCACGCCATTACCCTCTCCTTCGTTGATTATTTAATCCTCCATTAGAAATGAATTAACCTAAATAAACCCTCAACATTTTATTAATAAAAATCGTCTAAACCGTTCTTAAACATTATTTAATTTTCTGAGCGGTAAATTTAAATAAGCGTATTATTCCTCTCGTTTTACAACGATCTCGTTATGGCGAGGCTCCTGTACAAATACACGTTATCGCTCTGGTAGGTTCGAGAGAACCGGCACAGGGTAAAACAGGCACTGTCGAATCAAGGCTTTGTCAGTATAACTTCCCTCGCGGGATACGGTGTACAGTGCTGAACCCAGGACGTGGGGATCTCCTCTTCGACATGCCCTGTCTTGCTCGCCCCTGAGAGATGTTATTATTCAAAGGGAATTCACTATGTCTTACGCTATTCACAACCAAAACCCGGGATTCAATGACAGCGCCATCGCGCAATATATGAATACCGATTTTATCGTCCTCGATATTTCATTATGCGTGGCGCTGGCGCGCGAGCAATTCTTCGAAAAATTAAAAGACGACGATATTCCGTCACATATTTTTATTGAAGACAATGGCCGCCTGGCGGGCATGATTGCGGTGCGTAAACTGCTGCAGACCGCCGATACGGTACAGCCGGTGAAATCGCTGATGATTTCGCAATTTTTGCAGGTCAAACCGGAGGATGAACGTGCCGACGTCGCCGGTCTGCTGGCGCACGGCGGTGCGGATGTCGTGCCGGTGGTGGCCCACGGCAAGCTCGTCGGCTGCCTGACCGAGCGCGAAATCGCCCACCTGCTCGAAGATGACGTTACCGAAGATGCCCAGCTTCAGGGGGCGACGCTGCCGCTGGAGAAGCCCTACCTGGAAACCAGCGCCTTTAGCCTGTGGAAAAAACGCTCCGTCTGGCTGCTGCTGCTGTTTGTCGCCGAAGCCTACACCAGCTCGGTGATCCAGCATTTCGAAGAGGCGCTGGAGTCCGCCATTGCGCTGGCGTTCTTCATTCCGCTGCTGATCGGCACGGGCGGCAACAGCGGGACGCAGATCACCTCCACGCTGGTGCGCGCCATGGCGCTGGGGGAAGTCCACCTGCGCGACGTCGGCCGCGTGCTGCGCAAAGAGATGACCACCTCACTGATGATTGCCGTGACGCTGGGTATCGCCGGGTGTATCCGCGCGTGGATGATGGGGATTGGGCTGGAAATTACGCTCATCGTCAGCCTGACGCTGGTGTGTATTACCCTGTGGAGCGCGATTGTGTCGTCCGTCATTCCGATGGTGCTCAAGCGCTGCGGCATTGACCCGGCGGTCGTCTCCGCGCCGTTTATTGCGACGCTTATCGACGGCACCGGGCTGATTATCTACTTTAAGATCGCGCAGTATACGCTGGGGCTGGAATAACGCATCGCCTTGTCGGGTGGCGCTGCGCTTACCCGACCTACAAATTAACGCGCACCACCGTCAGCCAGCGTTCTCACCGCCCGCCCAAATGCCTCAATCGCCAGGGCAACATCCTCAGCCATCACCGATTCCGCCGGATGGTGGCTGATCCCGCCCCTGCAGCGCACGAACAGCATCCCCACCGGCCAGCGTTCCGCCAGGGCAATGGTATCATGCCCGGCGCCGCTCGGCAGAGATACTGAGCGCCCCTGCACCGATTCCACGGCGCTTCCCAGCAGATGCTGCAAACGCGCATCGCACGGCGTGGCGGCGATCCGGTAAAACTCCTCCGCGCTAAAGCCTAGCCCGCGACGCGCGGCAATCGCCTGCGCCTGCGCCAGCAGTTCCGCGAGCAGCGCGTCAAGCGGCGCATCCTGCGGGCCGCGAATATCCAGCGAGAGCGTAACCTCACCGGGGATGACGTTGACCGCACCGGGCAGGCAGCGCAGCTCGCCGACCGTCGCCACCCGGTTGCCGCCCTGCTGCCGGGTAATATTTTCGGTCAGCACCATCCACTCGGCGGCGGCGGCCAGGGCATCCTTACGATGGTTCATCGGCACGGTGCCCGCGTGTCCGGCCTCGCCGGTGAAGCGGCAGTTCAGACGACGGGCACCGTTAATGGCCTCCACCACGCCCAGCGCCAGCCCTTCCTGCTCGAGACACGGCCCCTGTTCGATGTGCAGTTCCAGACAGGCGCTGACATCATCCCGATGGCGCGCCGCGAGCGCCACGCGGGCGGGATCGAGCCCCGCCTGCACCATCGCCTGCGCCACGCTGATGCCCTGAGCATCACGCGTCTCCAGCCAGCCCTGCGGCCAGGTGCCCGTCAGCCCCCGGCTGCCCAACAGCGTAATGCCGAAGCGGGTGCCCTCTTCGTCACCAAAGCCGACAATCTCGATGGCCTGCGCCAGATGGAGCCCCTGCTGGTGCAGGCTGTCCACCACTTCGATGGCGGTGAGCACCCCGAGCATGCCGTCATAGCGCCCGGCGTTGCGAACGGTATCCAGATGCGAGCCGAGCAGCACCGCCTGCGCCCCTTCCTGCGCGCCTTCGTAGCGTCCACAGATATTGCCGACGCTGTCCTGCCAGACGGTCATGCCCGCCTGGCGCATCCACTCTCCAACAAGCTGGTTGGCCTGCAGATGCTGCGTGGAAAGATAGACCCGCGTCAGCGCATCCGGGGTTTCGCTGATGGCGGCCAGCGCGTCGGCGCGCGCCATCACACGTTCTGCCGCCGGGCTCATTGCGGCGTCTCGCGGCGGTAGTGGTCCCACGCGGCCTGCATGGCGGCACCCTGCGTGGTGGTGAATTTCAGGTAGTTCAGCACCGACTCCAGCGCGCTCAGGGTGGTCATCACGCAGTCCTTGCGCGCGTTGTAGCCCATGGTGCCAATGCGCCACACCTTGCCGTGCAGCGGGCCAAACGAGGTGCCGATTTCAATGCCGAAATCCTCCAGCATCAGCTTGCGTACCTGGTCGCCGTTGACGCCCTGCGGAATGACCACGCCGAGCACGTTGTTCATCTTGTGCTTCAGGTCGCCGAAGGTCTCCAGCCCCATCGACTGGATGCCCTTCAGGAGCGCGTCGCCGTGCAGCTTGTGCCGCGCGATGCCGTTATCCAGCCCTTCCTGCAGGATCAGCCGCGCGCATTCGCGGGCCCCGAACAGCGCGGTGGTGGCTTCGGTGTGGTGGTTCAGCCGCTCCGGCCCCCAGTAGTCCATCACCATGCCGAGATCGAAGTAGTTGGAGTAGATCATCTCCTCGTCGCCGTCGCGGTGGGCGTCGGTGCGGATACCCTCCTCAACGCACCTGCGGCGGCGGATCGCCTCCTCCATGCGCGCGCTCAGGGTGATCGGCGACGTGCCCGACGGGCCCCCGAGGCACTTCTGCATCCCGGCCGAGACGGCGTCCAGCCCCCAGGCGTCGGTCTCCAGCGCGTTGCCGCCGAGCGACGCGGTGGCATCGGTGTAAAACAGCACGTCGTAGCGGCGGCAGATCTCACCGAGCTCCGCAAGCGGCTGCAGCATGGTGGTGGAGGTATCGCCCTGCACGGTCAGCAGCAGGCGCGGACGAATACGCTTAACCGCATCCTCCACCTGGTCCGGGGTAAATACCTCGCCCCACGGCACCTCGATGGTATGGACCTCCGCCCGGCAGCGGCGGGCAATCTCGCACAGCAGATGGCCGAAGCGGCCAAAGACCGGCACCAGCACCTTATCGCCCGGGCGGATAGCGGAGACCAGAATGGCCTCAATCCCCGCGCGGGAGGTGCCGTCCACCAGCATCGTCCAGCGGTTTTCGGTGCGGAATACGCCGCGATAGAGCGCCATCACCTCGTTCATGTAGTGGGTCATGGCCGGATCGTACTGGCCGATCAGCTGGCTCGACATGGCGCGCAGCACGCGCGGGTCGGCGTTGATCGGGCCCGGCCCCATCAGCAGGCGCTGGGGCGGGTTGATTTGCGGAAAGCGTGCGATATCCATCGTTAAGTCCTTATCAGTTGAGGCCGCGCACGGAGGAGATGAACTGCTTCAGTTCCGTGGTCTGCGGGTTGGCGAACAGCGTTTTGCTGTCGCCCTGCTCCCAGACTTTCCCCTGGTGCATAAACACCACGCGGTCGCCCACTTCGCGGGCGAAATTCATTTCATGGGTAACCAGTATCAGCGTCATTCCCTCGGCCGCCAGCTGCTCCAGCACCTTGAGCACTTCGCCCACCAGCTCCGGGTCCAGCGCGGAGGTGATCTCGTCGCAGAGTAACACTTTCGGCGACATCGCCAGCGCGCGGGCAATCGCCACGCGCTGCTGCTGGCCACCGGAGAGGCTCGACGGGTAGTACTCCAGACGATCGCCCAGGCCAACCTTCTCCAGCATCTGCTGCGCCAGCGCCCGGCATTCTGCGGCGCTTTTCTTCAGCACCCGACGCGGGGCGAGCATTACGTTCTCCAGCGCCGTCATGTGCGGGAACAGGTTAAAGCTCTGGAACACCATCCCGACCGAGCGGCTGATTTCGCGCGCCTGGGAATCCCGGTCGGTAATGGTCATGCCGCCCAGCTTGATGCTGCCGTCCTGGTAGCCTTCCAGGCCGTTGATGCAGCGCAGCAGCGTGCTTTTGCCCGATCCGCTGCGCCCGATGATGGAGATCACCTGGCCCATGTCGATATCGAGATCGACACCCTTGAGCACGTGGTTATCGCCGTAGTACTTCTGCACCTGATTAATGGTGATGAGAGGCATTGAATTTCGTCTCCAGATAGCGGCTGTAGCGCGACAGCGGATAGCACAGAATAAAGTAGCCCAGCGCCACCAGCGCAAAGACCTTAAACGGCTGATAGGTCACGTTGGTCAGCATGGTCCCGGCCTTGGTCAGCTCGATAAAGCCGATAATCGACGCCAGCGCGGTGCCTTTAATCACCTGCACGGCAAAGCCGACCGTCGGCGCAATGCCGATGCGCAGCGCCTGCGGGGCGACCACGCGAAACAGGGTCTGGCCAAAGGTCAGCCCCAGACAGCGAGAGGCCTCCCACTGCCCCTTCGGCAGGGCGCGAATGCTGCCGTTCCAGATATCGAGCAGAAACGCGCTGGTGTAAAACGTCAGCGCCAGCGAGGCGGCGGTCCACGGCGAGACGTCAATGCCAAACAGCGCCACGCCGAAGAAGGCCAGGAACAGCTGCATCAGCAGCGGCGTGCCCTGAAACAGCTCGATATAGCCGCGGATGATGCGCTTCACCGTGCGCCCGCCGGTCAGGCGCAGCAGCAGGAGCGGCAGCGTCACCGCCGCCCCGCCGACAAACGCCACCAGCGACAGCAGCACCGTCCAGCGTCCGGCCAGCAGCAGGTTGCGAATAATGTCCCAGTCGGTAAAGGTGGTCATCATGCCTGCACCCCCAGCCATTTCCGTCCTGCCGCCATCATCAGCTGGCGCAGGGTAATCGACAGCGCTAAGTAAATCCCGGTTGTCACCAGATAGACCTCAAAGCTCAAAAACGTTCTGGACTGGATCAGGTTGGCGGCGAAGGTCAGCTCTTCATACGAGACCTGCGATACCACCGACGAGCCGAGCATCACGATGATGCACTGGCTCACCAGCGCCGGGTAAATTCGCTGCAGCGCGGGCGGCAGCACCACGCGGATAAAGGTCTGCAGGCGGGTCAGCCCCAGCACGCGTCCGGCCTCCCACTGCCCTTTCGGCGTCACCTGAATGCCCGCGCGGATAATCTCCGTGCTGTAGGCGCCCAGGTTCACCACCATCGCCAGCAGCGCCGCTTCCCCCGCCGTCATCTTCAGGCCCAGATTCGGCAGGCCGAAGACGATGAAAAACAGCTGCACCACAAACGGCGTGTTGCGGATAATCTCCACGTAACCGCCCCAGATCCGGCTGTACCAGGTCGTGCGTCCGCTGCGGATCGCCGCCCCGACAATCCCTGTCGCCAGCCCGCCGACGGTCGCCATCACCGTCAGCTGAACGGTGACCCACAGCCCCGCCAGCAGCTCCGGCCAGTGCGGCCAGAGGGCTGAAAAATCAAGTTGTTCAGTCATCGGCTCAGGCGCCAAGGTTTGCCGGCAGCGGGGCCTTCAGCCACTGTTCGGACAGGCCGTTCAGCGTGCCGTCCTTGATGCCCTGCTCAATCAGCGCGTCCACTTTTGCCTTCAGGGCCGGTTCGTTTTTCTTCAGGCCGATAAAGCACGGCGAATCTTTCAGCATAAAGCTCGGTACCGGGGCTTTGTCCGCGTTCTGCCGCGAAATGGCCGCCACCACGAGGTTGCCGGTCGCCACGTACTGCACCTGCCCGGACAGATAGGCTGACAGCGTGGTGTTATTGTCCTCGTAGCGCTTCACGTCCGCGTCTTTCGGCGCCAGGCCGGTCAGCACCATGTCCTCCACCGCCCCGCGCGTCACGCCGATGGTTTTGCCGCTCAGCGCGGCGGCATCCTTCAGCTCGGCCCCTTTCGGGCCAAACACGCCGAGGAAGAACGGCGCGTAGGCGCGGCTGAAGTCGATCACCTTCTCGCGCTCCGGGTTTTTCCCGAGGCTGGAGATGACCAGATCCACCTTATCGGTTTGCAGGTACGGCACGCGGTTGGCACTGGTCACCGGCACCAGCTGCAGCCTGAGCTTCATCTGCTTAGCCAGATAGCGCGCCATGTCGATGTCATAGCCCTGCGGCTGCAGGTCGGTCCCCACCGAGCCAAACGGCGGGAAATCCTGCGGAACGGCAATGCGGAGGGTGCCGCGCTTCTCGATATCCTGAAGCTGGTCCGCCTTCGCGGGCAGTTGTGCAAAAAGGCATGCGGCCCCGGCCAGCGCAATCAACAATTTTTTCATGGTGCTTCCCCGTAACGTTAACATGAAACAAAAGATTCTTTGAAGATGATTTTGCAACTAATGTGCCAGATAAGGCGACGCGGGAAATATTGTCGTAAAGCCTGATAAAACGCGGACGGGGCATAAATGCTCTCCATTTACGCCCCGTTAAGTTGCACCATTTCAATGCAAAGCACCAGCCTGACGCCCCATTATCGCTGTTCGAGTTCGTCCAGCTGCTGGTAGAGGGAGGCAATCTCGTGAATGCGCGGACGGCCTTTATCGAGGATCTCATGCAGGAAGGCGTTCGCCAGCAGGTTGATCAGGCTGTTGACCGCGGAGTAGCTGTCATAGGCCGAAACGCTGTCCAGCGGGGCGCAGAGCTGCCAGCTTGCCAGCGGAAACAGGGTGTGGGCCTGCGGCTCGCACATCAGCAGCACCGGAATGCCGCGGCTCTGAAGCTGCTGCATCAGCGGGCGGATGATGCGCGGCCGGCGGCGAAACGCCATCATGACCACCATATCGTCCGGCGTTAAGTCCACCAGCTCCTCGCCCAGGCTCTGCCCCGGCTGCGGCAGGACTAGCACCTGACCGCGCGCCTGCAGCAGCTGCTGGCGCAGGTGCAGCGCCGCCGGATAGGCGTTACGCATGCCGATAATGACGACGCGCCGCGCCTTTACCATGCAGGCCATGGCGTCGGCAAACTGCTGCGCGTCGAGGGCATTCACCCACTGGGTCAGGTTCGCCATCTCCTGCTTGTAGTGGCGCGCCAGCAGCGTATTGCCCTGCACCGCGTCGCGGTTATCGGTGAGCGGCATCCCGCTCTGGCGCAGGGTGCGCAGCTCGTCGCGCATGTCCTTATATTTCTCATAGCCCAGACGCTTAAACAGGCGGCTGACCGTCGCTTTCGACACCCCGCTCAGCTGCGCCAGCTCGGCGCTGTTGTAGCTAATCAGATCGTCAAAGTGGTCGAAAATAAAATCCGCGACCCGCTGCTCCTGCGGCGACAGCGACGGGTACTGTGCTTTCAGACGTTCATCCAGTTGTTCCATAGCGCCTCTGTAACTTTTGTTTCATCACATTTTGCCTTTCATTCTACCTTTCATTATGCGTGCCAGTTTACTGAAACTTTTTTTTCAGATCTGGAACAGCTTTTGCAGCACCTTGTGCCTTTCAGGATTACGAGGACGCTTCATGCAAAGTAATGTCTCCACGCACGGCATGGCCGTTGCGCCCCACCATCTTGCCAGCCAGAGCGCGCTGGCAGTGCTGCGCGAAGGCGGCAGCGCGATAGAGGCGATGGTCGCCGCGGCGGCCACTATCGCCGTGGTTTACCCGCACATGAACGGGCTGGGCGGCGATGGCTTCTGGCTCATCGTTCCCCCGCAGGGCGAACCGATCGCCATTGACGCCAGCGGCGCGGCGGGATCGCGCGCGACGCTCGCCGCCTACGACGGGCTGGCGCGTATTCCCCATCGCGGCCCGCAGGCGGCCCTGACCGTCGCCGGCACCGTGAGCGGCTGGGACGAGGCGCTGAAGGTTTCCCGCGAGATGACCGGCAAGGCGCTGCCGCTCTCCCGCCTGCTGGCCGACGCCATTGAGTACGCGCAGAACGGCACGCCGGTGACGGCCTCTCAGGCTCACGCCACGGCCAGTAAATTCGACGAGCTGAAGGACGTTCCCGGCTTCGCGGAAACCTGGCTGGTGGACGGCAAGCCGCCAGAGGTCGGTAGCCGGTTTTACCAGCCCGCCATGGCTACGACCCTGACACGCCTTGTGGAGGACGGTCTGGACAGCTTTTATCGCGGCCCGCTGGCGGAGGTACTGGCGCACGGCATGGAGACGCTGGGCCTGCCGGTCACGCTGGCCGATTTACGCGCCCACGCCGCCCGGCGCACCGTGCCGCTGAAACTGCAGCATCAGCAGGGAGAGATCTTTAACCATGCCCCGCCAACGCAGGGGCTGGTTTCGCTGGCGATACTCGGCATTACTGACCGCCTGAACATGGCGGAGGCCGACGACGCCGACACCCTTCACCGCATCGTGGAAGCCACCAAGCTGGCCTTTGGACTGCGCGATGCCCACATCACCGACCCGCGCGCGCTGAAAACCGATATTCAGAGCCTGCTGGCCCCCGCCGCCCTGCAGGCGCTTGCCGACAGGGTTGACGACGGCCGCGCCGCGCCGTGGGGCACCGGAAAAGGCCCCGGCGATACGGTGTGGATGGGTGTGATGGATAAAAGCGGACTTGCCGTGTCGTTTATCCAGAGTATCTATCACGAGTTCGGCAGCGGCGTGGTGCTGCCCGACACCGGCATAACCTGGCAGAACCGGGGAGCATCGTTCAGCCTCGATCCCGAACATCTTCTGGCCCTCGCGCCGGGCAAGCAGCCTTTCCATACCCTGAACCCGGCGGCGGCGCGTCTTAAGGACGGGCGCGTGATGGTCTACGGCGCGATGGGCGGCGACGGCCAGCCGCAAACCCAGGCCGCGCTCTTTACCCGCTACGTGGTCCAGGGCGTCCCGCTGCAGGAGAGCATTTCCCGCCCGCGCTGGCTGCTGGGCCGCACCTGGGGGCAAACCTCGGACACCTTAAAGCTTGAAGGACGTTTTTCACCCGATACGGTCGCGCGCCTGCGGGCACTCGGTCACGAGGTGGAAATGTTCCCTGACTTTAGTGAAGCGATGGGCCACGCGGGCGCGATTGTGCGTCACCCCAACGGGCTGTTCGAAGGGGCATTTGACCCGCGCAGCAACGGCGCGGCCGCCGGATTTTGAGGAGAAAACAATGACCACACACCAACCCGACTGGCAGACGTACCTTGCGCAGATGGAAACCGTGCTCGGCGTGACGCTGGACGACGCCCGCCGCGCCGAGCTGCAGGTGCAGTTCAGCCGCATTGCCAGCATGGCCGCCCCGCTGATGGCGCTGCCGCTCGACGACCGTCTGGAGATCGCAGGAGTGTATAAAGCATGAGGCTACGCGAGATGAGTATCAGCGACATTCAGCAGGCGCTGAGCGCGGGCGAGCTGAGCGCCCATGAGATTGCCCGCCAGACGCTGGAGGCAATTGCGCGCGTTAACCCGCAGATTAACGCCTGGACCGCCGTGACGGAAGCGCGCATGCTCGCCGAGGCCGAGAGCATCGACACCCTGCGCCGCGAGAAGCGGCCCCTGCCGCCCCTGGCGGGCGTGCCCTACGCGGTGAAAAACCTGTTCGACGTTGCGGGCCACACCACCCTCGCCGGGGCCGAGCTGCTCAGCCAGCGGCCTGCCGCCGCCGCTGACGGCTTCGCGGTGCGCCAGCTGCGCAGCGCGGGCGGGCTGCTGACCGGGATGGTGAATATGGATGCCTACGCCTACGGCTTTACCACCGAGAACAGCCACTACGGCACGACGCGTAACCCGCACGACCTGGCGTGCATCGCGGGCGGGTCGTCCGGCGGTTCAGCCGCCGCGGTGGCCGCCGGGCTGGTGCACTTTTCGCTCGGCACCGACACCAACGGCTCGATTCGCGTTCCGGCCTCCCTGTGCGGCATCTATGGCCTGAAGCCCACCTTTGGCCGCCTGTCGCGTTCCGGCAGCCATCCGTTTGTCCCGAGCCTGGATCATATCGGCCCCTTCGCCCGCCGCGTGTGCGATCTGGCATCGGTGTATGACGCGCTGCAGGGGCGGGACAGCAGCGACGCGTTTCAGGCCGAGAGCACGCGCGAGCAGACGCGCCCCCTGCTCGACCGCGGGCTTGACGGCCTGCGCTGCGCGGTGCTCGGCGGCTACTTCACCACCTGGTGCGACGCGGATGCCCGAGACGCCGTGGCGCGGGTGGCGAAGGCGCTTGACGTGCAGGACGAGCTGCGGTTTCCGGACGCCGAGCTGGCGCGCTCGGCGGCGTTTATCATCAGCGCCGCCGAAGGGGGAAACCAGTACCTGCCCGCGCTTCGTCGGGAGCCGGAGCGTTTTGAGCCCCATTCCCGCGAACGGCTGCTGGCAGGGGCGATGATCCCTTCTGCCTGGTACATTCAGGCCCAGCGGTTTCGCGCGCACGCCCGGCAGGCGTTCAAAACCCTGTTCACGCAGGCCGACGTGCTGATCGCCCCGGCCACCCCGCGCGGCGCGACGCTCGCGGGCGAGCAGACCATGGAGATTAACGGCCAGTCGCTCCCCATTCGCGCCAGCATGGGGATGCTGACCCAGCCGATTTCGTTCCTGGGCCTGCCGGTGACCACCGTTCCGCTGCGTACCGCTCAGGGTATGCCGATTGGCCTGCAGCTGATTGCCGCGCCGTTTAACGAGCAGGCCTGCCTGCGCGTCGCGCGGGTTCTGGAAGAGCGCGGCATCACCGATGCCCGCCCGGCGGAGATAGCAGCATGATGAATCACGACGACATTAACCTGCCGTGGGTGGTTGCCGAGATGACCGCCGCGTTTTACCGCTACGAAGACGCACTGGTGAGCAACAATATTGCCGTGCTGGACGAGCTGTTCTGGCACGATAAAAACACGGTGCGGCTGGGTGCGGGTGAAAACCTGTACGGCATTGATGAAATCCGCGCCTTCCGGGCGGCGCGCCCCGCCGCCGGGCTGCAGCGGACGCTGCGCCACACCGTGATTACCACCTTCGGGGAGGATTACGCCGTGTGCAGCACCGAGTTTACCCGCGAGGGCACAGAGCGCATTGGCCGCCAGCAGCAGACGTGGGTGCGGTTTGCTTATGGATGGCGGATCGTGGCGGCACAGGTGAGTTTGATGGTGTAACGTTAAAAAACCTGCCGGGTGACGGCTGCGCCTTACCCGACCTACAGGACATCGTAGGCCCGGTAAGCGCAGCGCCACCGGGCAAAACATTGCACAATTATGTCTGAAACGGTTTGCTTATGACGGCACAGGTGAGTTTGGTGGTGTTACGCTGAAAAACCTGCCGGGTGGCGGCTACGCCTGACCCGGCCTACAGGACATCGTAGGCCCGGTAAGCGCAGGGTATGAACCGGAAACATGGGTAACACTTTAGACCGGATACATGGGTAACAGTTATAACTGGCATAGAAGAGGAGACTCGCTATGCCCTGGACTGAGACCCGACCTATGCAACGCCTTGAT
>NZ_JBLKDA010000010.1:0-150417 GCF_047530215.1 Enterobacter sp. 01-M-03-SI-ECC | reverse complement strand
TCATCTTCAACGGAATAACGCTTGCGTACTACGACCGAAAAACCCAGAGTGTGGTGCGGATAGACTAAAAGTGTTACCTATGTTCCCGGTCTGATCTGTCACCTATGTATCCGGTCATACAGGAGCGCCACCGGGCAATGTATTTACTGGTAAACAGGCAACAGGTCAAAACTCGACAGCACGTGCACCAGCGCGTTGCCCACCCCAAACACCAGGATCAGCGCAATCATCGGCTTGCCGCCCCAGACGCGGAATTTCGGGCTGCCGAAGCGTTTACGTGATTTACGCGCCAGCAGCGCCGGCACAATCGCCGCCCAGATGGTTGCCGCCAGTCCGGCATAGCCGATGGCGTACAGGAACCCGTTCGGCCACAGCAGGCCGCCCACCACCGGCGGCAGGAAGGTCAGCAGCGCGGTTTTGAAGCGGCCCAGCGCGGAATCATCAAAGCCAAACAGATCCGCCAGATAGTCAAACAGGCCCAGCGTCACGCCGAGGAAAGAGCTCGCCACCGCAAAGTTAGAGAAGATAACCAGCAGCAGATCCAGGCTGCGGCTGTTCAGCACGCCGCTCAGCGCCTGCACCAGCACGTCGATGTTGCCGCCCTTCTGCGCAATGCCGATAAATTCCGGACGCGGGATGTTGCCCATCGTCCCCAGCAGCCAAATCACATACAGCCCCAGCGCCAGCAGCGTACCGTAGACCAGACACTTCACGATGGTGCGCGGATCTTTGCCGTAGTACTTCATCAGGCTCGGCACGTTGCCGTGATAGCCGAACGACGCCAGGCAGAACGGCAGCGTCATCAGCAGGTACGGGGTATAGGACGTATTCACTTCCGCGACGTTAAACAGCGTAGCGGGCGTCACGTGCCCCAGCAGGCTGCCGAAGGTCAGGAAGAAGGTGATGACCTTCGCGCCCAGCACAATCGCCGTCATCCGGCTCACCGCTTTGGTACTCATCCAGACGATAAACGCCACGGCCAGCGCAAAGCACAGCCCCGCCAGACGCGCCGGAACGTTCAGCGACATCTCCGAGAAGGTGTGATGCAGAATCGAACCGCTCGCCGAGATATACGCGTAGGTCAGGATATATAGCACAAACGCGATGGACAGACCGTTCACCAGGTTCCAGCCTTTGCCCAGCAGATCTTTGGTGATGGTGTCGAAGCTGGAGCCGATACGGTAGTTCAGGTTGGCTTCGAGGATCATCAGCCCGGAATGGAGCATACAGAACCAGGTAAAGACCAGCGCGGCCAGCGACCAGAAGAACCACGCACCGGACATGACCACGGGCAGGGAGAACATCCCGGCACCTATAATGGTTCCGCCGATGATCACCACGCCGCCAAGCAGCGAAGGTGACGTTTGGGTGGTGGTTAGTGTCGCCATACAGCCTTTTCTCCAGTCAATTATGCGGGAAGCATGTTAATGTGACGCACTGTACCAGTACAAGAGTACAAAGGGAATAAAAAAAGCCCCGATAGCGCGTATCGGGGCTGTATATTTTACTTTACGTCAGAAGCGTAAGGCTTACGCGTCACCGAAACGACGACGGCTGGTGCCTTCTTCACGACGTGGGCCACGGTTTTCGCGACGCTCGCCGGAGAAACGACGACCTTCACCGCCGCGACCTTCGCTGCGACCGCCTTCACGACGCTCGCCACCGAAGCTGCGACCACCGCCACGGCGTTCACCACCGCGGTCAGGACGTGGCTGCGCATCGCCCATCAGCTGCATGTTCATCGGCTTGTTCAGGATGCGGGTACGCGTAAAGTGCTGCAGCACTTCACCCGGCATGCCTTTTGGCAGCTCGATGGTAGAGTGGGATGCGAACAGCTTGATGTTACCGATGTAACGGCTGCTGATGTCGCCTTCGTTAGCGATCGCGCCAACGATGTGACGCACTTCAACGCCATCATCACGGCCCACTTCAATGCGGTACAGTTCCATGTCACCCGCGTCGCGACGTTCACGACGTGGACGGTCTTCACCACCACGCTCTGGACGGTCACCACGTGGGCCACGGTCGTTACGACGCTCGAAGCGATCGTCACGGTCACGGAATTCACGCTTAGGACGCATCGGCGCATCGGGTGGTACGATCAGGCTACGTTCGCCCTGAGCCATTTTCAGCAGGGCTGCAGCCAGGGTTTCCATGTCCAGCTCTTCGCCTTCAGCAACAGGCTGAATCTGCGACAGCAGCGCACGGTACTGATCCAGATCGCTGCTTTCCAGCTGCTGCTGTACTTTCGCGGCGAATTTTTCCAGACGGCGTTTGCCCAGCAGCTCTGCGTTTGGCAGGTCCGCTTCTGGAATGGTCAGCTTCATGGTGCGTTCGATGTTACGCAGCAGGCGACGCTCGCGGTTCTCAACGAACAGCAGCGCACGGCCAGCACGACCCGCACGACCGGTACGGCCGATACGGTGAACGTAAGACTCGGAATCCATCGGGATGTCGTAGTTAACAACCAGGCTGATACGCTCAACGTCCAGACCACGTGCTGCCACGTCGGTTGCAATCAGGATATCCAGACGACCGTCTTTCAGACGCTCCAGAGTCTGCTCACGCAGGGCCTGGTTCATGTCGCCGTTCAGCGCTGCGCTGTTGTAGCCGCTACGCTCCAGGGCTTCAGCCACTTCCAGGGTCGCGTTTTTGGTACGAACGAAGATAATCGCCGCATCAAAATCTTCCGCTTCCAGGAAACGTACCAGCGCTTCGTTTTTGCGCATGCCGTACACAGACCAGTAGCTCTGGCTGATGTCCGGGCGAGTGGTGACGCTGGACTGAATGCGCACTTCCTGAGGATCGTTCATGAAGCGCTTGGTGATACGACGGATCGCTTCCGGCATGGTGGCAGAGAACAGCGCGGTCTGATGACCGTCTGGGATCTGCGCCATAATGGTTTCAACGTCTTCGATGAAGCCCATACGCAGCATTTCATCTGCTTCATCCAGTACCAGACCGCTCAGTTTAGAGAGATCCAGCGTACCGCGCTTCAGGTGATCCAGCAGACGGCCCGGCGTACCGACAACAATCTGTGGGCCCTGGCGCAGGGCGCGTAACTGCACGTCATAACGCTGGCCGCCGTACAGGGCAACCACGTTTACGCCGCGCATATGTTTAGAGAATTCCGTCATGGCTTCTGCAACCTGAACAGCCAGTTCACGGGTTGGAGCCAGAACGAGGATCTGCGGTGCACGCAGGTCCGGATCAATGTTGTTCAGCAGCGGCAGCGAGAATGCTGCAGTTTTACCGCTACCAGTCTGGGCCATGCCCAGCACGTCACGACCAGAAAGCAGGTGTGGGATACACTCAGCCTGGATCGGAGATGGTTTTTCGTAACCCAGATCGTTAAGGGCTTCAAGGATAGGAGCCTTCAGGCCCAGATCTGCAAAAGTGGTTTCGAATTCAGCCATGTAGTACGAGTGCCTCAATGTCAATGGCGGCCAGTCTACTTAGCTCATCGTGAAAATGATTAGCAATTTTCATTGAAAAGTGTGAACCGGCTCAAAGTAGGTGTATTGACGAACAACAACGCCCTCACCAGTTAAGGTGATGGCAATCAAAAGATTACGGGCTGATGTTTATGTCGTCAGCTATTGCTGGTCCGATTCTGCCAGGTCGTCATGCTCCTGGCCCAAGAGCGATAATTCCAACAATGCATAACGGTGCTCAACGAAGTTATGTACGTTGTTAGCAACCGCTAATTTGAACAGTGCCGTAGCGCTGTCCATATCCCCCAGACTTAGGTAGTACTTACCTAAATAGAAGTTGGTTTCACTGAGATGCTCAGCGAGCGAGGTGTTATCCGTTGCGTCCGCCTTGAGGCGTTCCATCAGCGTTGCTTCGCTAATGTTGCCCAGGTAGAACTCGACAATGTTCCATCCCCACTGTTCCTTGTCCGATTTATCGAAGCGCTGTTTAAGGGCCTCTTTTGCCTGCTTCTCATCGAGCTTCCGCTCAACGATGTAAAGCCACAGGCTACGGAAAGGATCATTAGGATCGTCTTGATAAAACGCCAGCAGATCATCTTGCGCTAACTTATCACGACCGCCGTAATACAATGCGATACCGCGATTCAAGTGCGCGTAGTTGTAAGTTGGATCAAGCTCAAGTACAGAATCAAACGCTTCATAGGCAGCATCAAAATTGCCTGCCTGCGTTAAATAAATGCCTAAGTAATTGAATACTTCAGGCATATCAGGTCGTATAGCCAGCGCTTGTGAAAAATCATTTCGCGCCAATGCCCTTAGACCGAGACTATCATACAACACTCCGCGCTCATATAAAAGCTGTGCGCGTTCGTCATCGGTTAAAGCCCGACTGGCAAGTATTTGTTCCATGCGTGCCAGAATCACTTCCTGCTGCAAAGTCGGTTGCAATGGCACTGCGAGGACTTCGCTCTTACGCCAGGCAGAGTTGCTGCATCCTGCCAGCGTTAAAGCTGTCGCAACGAAACACCAGCGCAAAAAAGGCTTCATTTCCCACTCCCGAAGACAACTATTGGATGAACGTCCTGTCCCCCGGCGGCTTAACAAGGCGTCCTGCCTGATAATAGGCCCTCCGCAACGCGGAGGGCAAATGGCAACTTACTCGCCCTGCTGTTCTGCTGCCTGTGCTTCTGGCGCAGCAGCTGGCTGAGACTGCTCGGTTGCTTCTTTAATGCTCAGACGGATACGGCCCTGGCGATCAACTTCCAGAACTTTCACCGGTACTTCCTGACCCATCTGCAGGTAATCGGTCACTTTCTCAACGCGCTTGTCAGCGATCTGAGAGATGTGAACCAGACCTTCTTTACCGCCACCGATGGCAACGAACGCGCCAAAGTCAACGATACGGGTCACTTTACCCGCGTAGACGCGGCCCACTTCGATCTCTGCAGTGATTTCTTCGATGCGACGGATCGCGAATTTCGCCTTCTCGCCGTCGGTTGCTGCGATCTTCACAGTACCGTCATCTTCGATTTCGATGGTGGTGCCGGTCTCTTCGGTCAGCGCACGGATAACAGAACCGCCCTTACCGATAACATCTTTGATCTTGTCTGGATTGATCTTGATGGTGTGGATACGCGGTGCGAACTGAGAAATGTCGCCACGTGGCGCGTTAATCGCCTGTTCCATCACGCCCAGGATGTGCAGACGCGCACCTTTAGCCTGGTTCAGCGCAACCTGCATGATCTCTTTGGTGATACCTTCAATTTTGATATCCATCTGCAGCGCAGAGATACCGTCGCGGGAACCCGCCACTTTGAAGTCCATATCGCCCAGGTGGTCTTCGTCGCCCAGAATGTCGGACAGAACAACGAAGTTGTCGCCTTCTTTCACCAGGCCCATTGCGATACCCGCAACGGCGGCTTTGATTGGCACGCCTGCATCCATCAGCGCCAGAGAGGCACCGCACACGGAAGCCATAGAAGAAGAACCGTTGGATTCGGTGATTTCAGACACCACGCGTACGGTGTACGGGAATTTGTCTGCTTCTGGCATCACTGCCAGCACGCCGCGCTTCGCCAGACGACCGTGACCAATTTCACGACGCTTCGGCGAGCCAACCATACCGGTTTCGCCTACGGAGTACGGAGGGAAGTTGTAGTGGAACAGGAAGCTGTCGGTGCGCTCGCCCATCAGTTCGTCGATGATCTGTGCGTCACGAGCGGTACCGAGGGTCGCGGTAACCAGCGCCTGCGTTTCGCCACGGGTGAACAGCGCGGAACCGTGAGTACGTGGCAGCACGCCAGTACGCACATCCAGACCACGGATCATGTCTTTTTCGCGGCCATCGATACGCGGCTCACCTGCCAGCACGCGGCTACGAACAACGTTTTTCTCGATAGCGTGCAGGATTTCGCCAATTTCGTTAGCGTCCAGCGTTTCGTCTTCAGCAACCAGGGTCGCGGTCACGTCAGATTTGATTGCATCAACCTGAGCGTAACGCTCCTGCTTGTCAGTGATACGGTATGCATCGCTCAGACGAGATTCTGCCAGCGCCGCAACGCGTGCATTCAGCGCGTCGTTTGCCGCTTCTGGCTGCCAGTCCCAACGTGGTTTACCGGCTTCTTTCACCAGGTCGTTGATGTTCTGGATAACGATCTGCTGCTGGTCGTGGCCAAATACCACCGCGCCCAGCATCTGGTCTTCGCTCAGCAGTTCAGCTTCGGATTCAACCATCAGCACAGCGGCTTCAGTACCCGCAACCACCAGGTCCAGCTTACTTTCTTTCAGCTCTTCCTGGGTTGGGTTCAGCACGTACTGGTCGTTGATGTAGCCAACGCGCGCGGCACCGATTGGGCCATTGAATGGAATACCAGACAGTGACAGGGCAGCAGATGCGCCGATCATCGCAACGATGTCCGGGTTAACCTGTGGGTTAACGGAAACAACGGTCGCAATAACCTGTACTTCGTTAACGAAGCCTTCCGGGAACAGCGGACGAACCGGGCGGTCAATCAGACGCGCGATCAGGGTTTCGCCTTCGCTTGGACGGCCTTCACGACGGAAGAAACCACCCGGGATTTTACCGGCAGCGTAGGTACGCTCCTGGTAGTTAACGGTCAGCGGGAAAAAGTCCTGACCTGGTTTAGCTTTTTTCTGGCCAACAACGGTAACGAATACCGCGGTGTCATCCATGCTTACCATAACGGCAGCAGTAGCCTGACGTGCCATCATGCCGGTTTCCAGCGTCACGGTATGTTGACCATACTGGAATTTACGAACGATCGGATTCAGCAAAGTTCTGTCCTTTCTTAAATGTTTGACAGCACACCACCGGCGTGCTGTCGATTTAACCCGACCTTCTTCGCATCCTCGCGACTAATGACAACCAACACCCCCATGGGTGAAGCCTCTCATTAGCCGCGCGAACCTCTGCAATGAAGATCATTTATAGCAACAATACAATAGTTTCCAGTGAATTGCTGCCGTCTGGTTGAAAAAAGGGGCCATCAGGCCCCCTTTTCTGAAACTCGCAAGACTTAGCGACGCAGACCCAGACGCTCGATCAGCGCGGTGTAGCGTGCAACATCTTTACGTTTCAGGTAGTCGAGCAGTTTACGACGCTGAGAAACCATGCGCAGCAGACCACGACGGCTGTGGTGATCTTTTTTGTGCTCTGCAAAGTGACCCTGCAGGTGGTTAATCTGTGCAGTCAGCAGTGCAACCTGAACTTCGGTAGAACCGCTGTCGTTAGTACCACGACCAAACTCAGAAACGATTTTAGCTTTAGCTTCAACGCTTAGAGACATTTTCAAACTCCAAAGTATAAAGAATGTAAGGGTGCCGATCTCTAATTCAGCGACCCCATGTACGCCCCGCAGATTGTTAAACAATTTACCAGGCGTTAAGCGGCGATATTCTACTCGTCTCCCCTGCTTATCGCAAGGTGAGCCGTTATCACCGTCACGCGTCGACCGGATATTCGACGACCAGACGACGTGGCGCAACGCGCCCTTCGCCATCCATTTCGCCCATACCGATGAATTTCCCTTCGTCACCTTCGGTCACGCGCACCAGCCCTTCCTGCGGCGCCTGTGCCGTGCGAACCGGGTTGCCGTTCTTAAAGTAAACGGACGATGTTAAAGGAAGATTAACAACCGGGAAGTCCGCTGCCGGACTGTCCATCGGCATCAGCAATGGATCCAGCAAATCTGCCGGCGCGATCCCCTGCGCTTCCGCCTGTTCAACCAGCGCGTGCAGATGTTCCAGGGTCACCATCCGCTCCACCGGGTATTTGCTCACCGCCAGACGGCGCAGGTAGATCACATGCGCGCCGCAGCCCAGCTTTTCACCGAGGTCGTCAATGATGGTGCGAATATAGGTCCCTTTCGAACAGTGTACTTCCAGCTCCAGCTCATCACCTTCGTGGCGAATAAAGAGCAGCTCATACACGGTAATCGGACGGGCTTCACGCGGAACGTCAATGCCCTGACGTGCATATTCGTAGAGCTTCTTGCCCTGATATTTCAGCGCAGAATACATCGACGGCACCTGCATGGTGTCACCACGGAAGCTCTCAAGCGCAGCATCAAGCTGTTCCGCGCTAAAGGTCACCGGGCGCTCTTCCACCACCTGGCCATCCGCGTCGGAGGTATCCGTGCGCTGGCCCAGCTTAGCGATAACGCGGTAACGCTTATCGGAGTCGAGCAGGTACTGAGAAAACTTTGTCGCCTCTCCCAGACAAACCGGCAGCATGCCGGTTGCCAGCGGATCCAGCGCGCCGGTATGGCCCGCCCGGTTGGCGTTATAAATACGCTTCACTTTTTGCAGCACGTCGTTGCTGGATGCGCCCTGGGGTTTATCCAGCAGCAGCACGCCATGCACGTCGCGACCACGACGACGAGGACGACTCATTAGTCCTCCTTGCTGTCGTCCGCCGGGTTAACACGACGCTCGTCGTCATGTTTCACCACGCTGGTCACCAGGTTGGACATACGCATACCTTCAACCAGCGAGTTGTCGTAGAAGAAGGTCAGTTCAGGCACGATACGCAGGCGCATCGCTTTGCCGAGCAGAGAGCGGATGAAACCAGAGGCTTCCTGCAGCGCTTTAATGCCGTTTTTCACGGCCGCTTCGTCCTGATCGTTCAGGAAGGTGACGAACACTTTTGCATAGGCCAAATCGCGGGACATTTCGACACCGGACACGGTGGTCATCATGCCGACGCGCGGGTCTTTAATTTCACGTTGCAGAATGAGTGCGATCTCTTTCTGCATTTCCTGCGCTACGCGCTGAGGGCGACCAAATTCTTTCGCCATAATAAATTCTCCAGACAAAAAAGGGGCTAAAGCCCCTTTTTGAAATTATTGCCGGGTGGCGCTTCGCTTACCCGGCCTACGCTAAACAATCTTCTGTCGACGAAGATTACGCGATGGTACGCTGAATTTCGATGATCTCGAACACTTCGATCATATCGCCAACGCGAACGTCGTTGTAGTTCTTCACGCCGATACCACATTCCATGCCGTTACGGACTTCGTTAACGTCATCTTTGAAGCGGCGCAGGGATTCCAGCTCGCCTTCATAGATAACCACGTTGTCACGCAGAACGCGGATTGGGTTGTGACGCTTGATGTTACCTTCGGTAACCATACAGCCCGCGATCGCACCGAATTTCGGTGATTTGAACACGTCACGTACTTCAGCCAGACCGATGATCTGCTGTTTCAGCTCAGGAGACAGCATGCCGCTCATCGCTGCTTTCACTTCGTCGATCAGGTTATAGATGACGGAGTAGTAACGCAGATCCAGGCTTTCAGCTTCAATCACTTTACGTGCAGACGCATCCGCACGTACGTTGAAGCCAACCAGGATAGCGTTGGACGCAGCGGCCAGAGTCGCGTCGGTTTCGGTGATACCACCTACGCCAGAACCGATGATCTTCACTTTCACTTCGTCGGTAGACAGTTTCAGCAAGGAGTCGGAGATCGCTTCCACAGAGCCCTGAACGTCAGCTTTCAGAACGATGTTCACTTCGTGAACTTCGCCCTCGGTCATGTTGGCAAACATGTTCTCGAGTTTAGATTTCTGCTGACGAGCCAGTTTAACTTCACGGAATTTGCCCTGACGGTACAGCGCCACTTCACGCGCTTTCTTCTCGTCACGCACTACGGTCACTTCGTCACCGGCAGCCGGAACACCGGACAGACCCAGGATTTCCACTGGAATGGACGGACCTGCTTCCAGTACTTCCTGACCCAGTTCGTTACGCATCGCACGAACGCGACCGTATTCGAAACCGCACAGAACGATGTCGCCTTTATGCAGCGTACCTTCACGAACCAGAACGGTAGCAACCGGGCCACGTCCTTTATCCAGGAAGGATTCGATCACCGCACCGCTCGCCATACCGTTACGGATGGCTTTCAGCTCCAGAACTTCGGCCTGCAGCAGGATCGCGTCCAGCAGTTCGTCGATACCGGTACCCGCTTTCGCAGACACGTGTACGAACTGGCTTTCGCCGCCCCACTCTTCCGGCAGAATACCGTACTGGGAAAGTTCGTTTTTAACGCGATCGGGATCCGCTTCTGGCTTATCGATCTTGTTCACTGCAACCACAACCGGCACACCGGCCGCTTTCGCGTGCTGGATAGCTTCGATGGTCTGCGGCATAACGCCGTCGTCTGCAGCAACAACCAGTACAACGATATCCGTCGCCTGAGCACCACGAGCACGCATAGAGGTAAACGCGGCGTGGCCTGGGGTATCCAGGAAGGTGATCATACCGTTGTCAGTTTCTACGTGGTATGCACCGATGTGCTGGGTAATACCACCCGCTTCGCCAGAGGCAACCTTGGTAGAACGAATGTAGTCAAGCAGAGAGGTTTTACCGTGGTCAACGTGACCCATGATGGTCACAACCGGTGCACGCGGTTCAGCCGCAGCGCCAGTATCACGGTCGCTCATTACCGCTTCTTCCAGCTCGTTTTCACGACGCAGGATAACCTTGTGGCCCATCTCTTCCGCGACCAGCTGTGCAGTTTCCTGATCGATCACCTGGTTGATGGTTGCCATTGCGCCCAGCTTCATCATCGCTTTGATGACCTGAGAGCCTTTAACCGCCATCTTGTTCGCCAGTTCGCCAACGGTAATGGTTTCGCCGATCACAACGTCACGGTTAACGGCCTGAGCTGGCTTCTGGAAGCCCTGCTGCAGAGCGGAACCTTTACGCTTGCCGCCTTTACCACCGCGAACAGCCGCGCGTGCTTCTTCACGGTCAGCTTTAGATTCAGCGTGCTTGTTGCCTTTTTTCGCCGGACGGGCAGCTTTTGCATTACGGCCACGGCCGCGACCGCCTTCTACTTCACGGTCGTTATCATCTTCAGCCTGACGTGCGTGCTGAGAAGTGGTCACGTGATAGTCGCTGGTGTCTTCAGTCGGCTCAACGGTATTCACACCATTCTTCTCGTTTTCTTCTGCCATACGGCGCGCTTCTTCGGCGACGCGGCGAGCTTCTTCTTCCAGCTTACGGCGGGCTTCTTCTTCCGCTTTACGCTTCAGCTCGGCAGCTTCATTTTCACGGCGGGCTTTTTCAGCCTGGGCGGTTTTGGTCATTTCGTCTGTCTGTTGATTGCTCACTTTGTCTTTTTCCGCAGCGTCACGCTTCACTTTATCACTTGCGTCGCGTTTCGCTTTTTCTGCGGCCTCACGTTCAGCTTTTAATTCTGCTTCACGTTTGGCGGCTGCTTCCGCCTCACGCTGAGCTTGTTCTTCCGCTTCACGCTGTGCCTGCTCTTCCGCGGCAAGGCGTTCTGCCTCTTGCGGATCACGTTTTACAAAGGTGCGCGTCTTGCGGACTTCAATTTGTACCGATTTGCTTTTGCCACCGGTACCAGGGATATTTAACGTGCTACGCGTTTTGCGCTGCAGCGTTAACTTGTCTGGCGTAGATCCGTGTTCACGGTTCAGGTGCGTTAACAAGGTTTGTTTTTCTTGCGCGGTCACCGAGTCATCAGCGGACTTCGGGATCCCTGCATCAGCAAATTGCTGTACCAGGCGGTCCACGGAGGTCTGAATCTCAGCAGCCAGCGATTTTACAGTTACATCAGTCATGCTGTTCCTTCCTGCTACAGTTTATTACGCTTCGTCGCCGAACCAGCAAATATTACGTGCGGCCATGATGAGCTCGCCGGCTTTCTCGTCGGTTAAACCTTCGATATCAGCCAGGTCATCAACGCCTTGCTCAGCGAGATCTTCCAGCGTACAAACACCACGGGCAGCCAGCTTGAACGCAATCGCACGATCAAGACCTTCCAGATTCAGCAGGTCATCAGCCGGCTTCTTATCGCCAAGGCTTTCTTCCTGAGCCAGCGCCAGGGTGGTCAGTGCGTTTTTAGCGCGTTCACGCAGGGCTTCAACGGTTGGTTCATCCAGACCGTCAATTTCCAGCAGCTCTTTCATTGGCACATAGGCCAGTTCTTCCAGCGTAGAGAAACCTTCCTCAACCAGAACAGTGGCGAAGTCTTCGTCAATGTCGAGGTATTTAGTGAAGGTATCGATCGCCGCATGGGCTTCAGCCTGATGCTTAGCCTGCAGGTCATCAACGGTCATGACGTTGAGTTCCCAGCCGCTCAGCTGTGACGCCAGGCGTACGTTCTGACCGTTACGGCCGATCGCCTGCGCCAGGTTGCCCGCTTCAACAGCGATATCCATGGTGTGTTTGTCTTCGTCAACAACGATAGACGCCACATCAGCCGGAGCCATTGCGTTGATCACGAACTGCGCCGGGTTGTCATCCCACAGAACGATATCAATACGTTCGCCGCCCAGCTCAGTAGACACTGCCTGGACACGCGCACCGCGCATACCGACGCAAGCACCGACCGGGTCAATACGCTTGTCGTTGGTTTTCACCGCAATTTTCGCACGGGAGCCCGGATCGCGAGCCGCCGCTTTAATTTCGATAACTTCTTCGCCGATTTCCGGTACTTCGATACGGAACAGTTCTACCAGCATTTCTGGTTTAGAACGGGTCACGAACAGCTGTGCACCACGCGCTTCAGGGCGAACGGCGTACAGAACACCGCGAATACGGTCGCCTGGACGGAAGTTTTCACGCGGCAGCATATCTTCACGCAGGATCACGGCTTCAGCGTTACCCGGCAGCCCTTCGGATTTGATCTCCAGGGAGATATTGTCGCGGTTCACTTTCTTCACCACGCCGGTGATGATCTCGCCTTCCTGATCGCGGAACTGATCGACAACCAGCGCGCGCTCGGCTTCGCGCACTTTCTGCACGATAACCTGCTTAGCGGTCTGGGTGGTGATACGGTCGAAGGTCACAGATTCAATCTGATCTTCAACGTAGTCACCCACGTTCAGACTTTCGTCTTCAAAACGGGCAGCTTCCAGCGTGATCTCTTTCGTCGGCTGGGTCACTTCTTCAACGATTACCCAACGACGGAAGGTATCGAAGTCACCGCTTTTACGATCGATTTCTACGCGAACATCGATCTCTTGTTCGTATTTTTTCTTGGTTGCTGTAGCCAGTGCACTTTCCAGCGCTTCGAAAATCTTCTCACGCGGCAGTGATTTCTCGTTGGAGACGGCTTCAACAACAGCCAAAATTTCTTTGTTCATCGCGGGCTTTTCACCTCAATCCAGACTGTTAAAAGTGGGGAACCAGGTTCGCCTTCTGGATATTACTCAGCGCGAACACTTCATCTTTGCCTTCGACTGTTACCGTGATCATTTCACCATCAACGGCTTTGATAATTCCCTGCCATTTACGGCGGTTCTGTACGGCCATACGCAGAACGAGAGTCACTTCTTCACCGGTAAAGCGCACGTAGTGCTCGGCCGTGAACATCGGGCGATCGAGGCCAGGTGAGGAAACTTCCAGGTTGTACGCAACGGTAATCGGGTCTTCAACATCAAGAACCGCACTCACCTGGTGGCTGACATCAGCACAATCATCAACATTGATGCCATCTTCACTATCAATATAGATGCGCAGCGTCGATGTACGGCCGCGAACGAATTCGATGCCGACCAGTTCGTAGCCCAGTGCTTCGACCGGTGCAGTAATCATCTCTGTTAATTTTTGCTCTAATGTGGACAAGCCCACCCCCAAGACATAAAAAAAGGGCGTAAAGCCCAGTTATTCTGTAGTCAGATAACAAAAAACCCCGATAAATCGGGGCTTTAGATAACTGAACCCTATAGCCACAACTGTGGCCTGGAGCACTCTCCGAAAGAATTTTTTCAAATCCAGCTACGAAGGCTCTAAGTCTTCACAGTATATTTGAAAAAGAACTTTATGGGAAAGTGGTTGCGGGGGCCGGATTTGAACCGACGACCTTCGGGTTATGAGCCCGACGAGCTACCAGGCTGCTCCACCCCGCGCCTGAAACGTGGCAAATTCTACGCGTTTTGGACAGAATTTGCAAATAATGCTGGGATTTGGTACCGAAGACGGGACGTAAAATCGGCGTTTAGTATATTGATAGTTGACCCCACCTGTCAAGGCGACTTCCGCCAGATCGATCAGACCAAAATTTTTACAAAAAACGCACGACTCTCTTCCTGTCTTCGCCAAAAGATGATTAAATGAATACTCACTTATTTTGCATAAAAATGCACAAGAGAGCGAAAGCGGTCTCTAATCAGTCAATCAAGCAGGGTTTTATTCTATGACGACGATTCTCAAGCATCTTCCGGTAGGACAACGTATTGGCATCGCTTTCTCAGGCGGCCTGGATACCAGCGCTGCACTGCTGTGGATGCGCCAGAAGGGAGCGGTTCCGTACGCCTATACTGCGAACCTGGGTCAGCCGGATGAGGACGACTACGATGCCATTCCTCGTCGCGCTAAAGAGTATGGTGCAGAAAACGCGCGCCTGATTGACTGCCGTAAACAGCTGGTTGCGGAAGGTATCGCGGCTATTCAGTGTGGTGCGTTCCATAACACCACCGGCGGCCTGACCTATTTCAACACCACCCCGCTGGGCCGTGCGGTCACCGGCACCATGCTGGTTGCCGCCATGAAAGAAGATGGCGTCAACATCTGGGGTGACGGCAGCACCTATAAAGGCAACGATATCGAACGTTTCTACCGTTATGGCCTGCTGACCAACGCCGAACTGCAGATCTACAAGCCGTGGCTGGATACCGACTTCATTGACGAGCTGGGCGGTCGTCATGAGATGTCCGAATTTATGATCGCCTGCGGTTTCGACTATAAGATGTCAGTTGAGAAAGCCTACTCCACCGACTCCAACATGCTGGGTGCGACCCACGAAGCAAAAGACCTGGAGTTCCTGAACTCCAGCGTGAAGATCGTTAACCCGATCATGGGCGTGAAGTTCTGGGACGAGAACGTGAAGATCCCGGCAGAAGAGGTAACCGTGCGTTTCGAACGCGGCCATCCGGTTGCGCTGAACGGCAAAACCTTCTCTGACGACGTCGAGCTGATGCTGGAAGCTAACCGCATCGGCGGTCGTCACGGTCTGGGTATGAGCGATCAGATTGAAAACCGTATCATTGAGGCAAAAAGCCGCGGTATCTATGAAGCACCGGGGATGGCGCTGCTGCACATCGCTTACGAGCGTCTGCTGACCGGGATTCACAACGAAGACACCATCGAGCAGTATCACTCGCATGGCCGCCAGCTGGGCAAACTGCTGTATCAGGGCCGCTGGTTCGATCCGCAGGCGCTGATGCTGCGTGATGCGCTGCAGCGTTGGGTGGCGAGCGCGATCACTGGCGAAGTAACGCTGGAGCTGCGTCGCGGTAACGACTATTCCATCCTGAATACCGTGTCTGACAACCTGACCTATAAGGCAGAGCGTCTGACCATGGAGAAAGGTGAATCGGTCTTCTCACCTGACGATCGTATTGGTCAGCTGACCATGCGTAATCTGGACATCACCGATACCCGTGAGAAGCTGTTCAACTATGTTGAGAACGGTTTGCTGTCAGCCAGTTCAGGTAACGGCCTGCCGCAGGTTGAGAATCTGGAGCACAGCGATAAGAAGTAATCGCTGAAGTAGCATGCAAAAGGCGTCCTGGGACGCCTTTTTTATTTGGATTTCGTAGGCCAGGTAAGCGCAGCGCCACCGGGCAAAACGGCGGGTGGCGCTGCGCTTACCCGCCCTACAAATGATCGGTAACACATAATCTACAGGCGAAAAAAAAGACGTCTTTCGACGTCTTTCTTCTGGAATATTGGTACCGAGGATGGGACTCGAACCCACAAGCCCGTTAGGGCACTACCACCTCAAGGTAGCGTGTCTACCAATTCCACCACCTCGGTACGGAATACTTACTGCGGGATATCGCTGGTTGGCTTAGCCGGTGCAGCTGGCTGAGTCTGCTCAGTTTTAGCTGGCGCGCTCAGGTTTTCCCACTCGCTTCCTTTGCTGGTCTTGTTGCTATTGATATTGCCAAGCACCAGGCTGATGATGAAGAACAGCGTAGCCAGAATCGCCGTAGTGCGGGTCATGAAGTTCGCAGAACCACTTGAACCAAACAGCGTACCGGAAGCGCCTGCTCCGAAGGAGGCTCCCATATCAGCGCCTTTACCTTGCTGCAGCATAATCAGCGCTACGAGAGCGATGGCTACAATAAGGAAAACAACTAAAAGAGCTTCGTACATAATCAACCTGTTCCTTGCGGATTTGCCGCATACCAATGCTTCGACCAATTAGCAGGATTTCTGTTTCCCACTGAAGCGGGTGTGAATACTAACCAAAGCGAATCACCTTCGCAAGGGCATTTTCGACGCATTGTATCAACTGCGGAAAAAAACAGCAAAAAGCCATTAAGAGATTAAAAACAGTACATCAATTGCTTCACTTTTAAGCATTTATCCATTAAGCGCGCTTGCGCGCGCTTTTTCTTACGCTTCGATTGGCGCACGCCAGTCGTCTGCACCAGACGTGCCTGATACAGTATGTTCCCAGGTAATCTTACGATAAGCCAGGGACACTTTTACCAGCTGTGTAAACTCCGCTTTTTGCAGATCCTGACAGTGCGGCATCTGGCAGTCGATATCAACAATGGTTGCATCATCAAGGATGGTTGAGAAGAAGTGTTCCTGCTTGCCTTCGATTGACGTGCGATACCACTTCATTTCAACTTTAGGCAGCATCTCGCCGGAGGCCAGGGCGTTATAAAGCAGAGGAACCGCTTTGTTCAGCGCCACAGTGAATCTGAATGGTTTATGCGCACGCTGACCTGATGGCTGGCCTGACTGCGGATCGGTCGGAACCGTTACAACATGTTCAAATTCCTGGACCAGCATCTGATCCTCGTGCCCCTGAACATAGATGTTACCGACAGAGTCAGACGTGAACGCGCCGGAAGTAATGTTACCCTGGGTTTTGCCCTGGATTGAGATATAACATGGAGTTGGCATTTCAATTTCCTTTGAAAAAAACCATCGGTTAAGTGAAAACAAACATCCTGTCTCTTTTCACAGCAGAAGAGATTATTCAGCCTCATGCTGAACAAAACATCTCTGCCAAAAAAGTAACATGGGCAATGCGCAATAAATTTCTCATGCCCGGGTTAAATGTAAAAAAGCATGAAGAACGTTTTTTCTATTGAGAAAAAATTTTCCATTTAACGATTAACTATAATCGTTAAAAATAATAAGGCTCATCTCTTTATAAAATCAGCCCAAAGTCATTCACTTAATTAATATTACTGTTCAATGTTCAAACGCTGTTGCAGAAGGATTTCACTGCTATTCATTTGCCCATCCACCCATTTATATTGCCACGCGCGTTGCGCCGTCATCAGTGGATTCGGGTCCGGGCTTATCCACATTTGCACAGGACCAAAAAAATCAGCAAGGCGAACAGAGGCCAGGTTTTGCAGCCAGTGGTTAAACACCCGCGGGTCATAAAAACGGAACCGGCTCGAAGCTCCCCCTTCTTCCTTTATATAGAGCAGTCCCTGAAGATGGCGTATGAGCTGTTCAGGTTCATCAACATCAGCCACAAGCCATAGCGCGTTGTACCCATATTCAGGCCTGGAGAGTATGTATTGCACCAGCCGCGGTTTAGTCCATGCCGCCAAGAGCCATGGCCCTTTGACAGCAAGCGCTTGTTCATCAGCACGAAACAGTGAATAACTCGCGACCTCCAGCGCATCGGCCATTCCCTGAACGGAGGCGTCAAGCGCGTTATCGACAATAACCCATAGCGGCAGCCCCGCTTCACACAGACGATAAATCGTATTCTGCGTGACATCGGTTTTAACCTGTTGTCTGGGGGTTATGGCGCAAGGATTAAGTAAGGCCAGCTCTTCTAATACCGTCAATTTCTCGGGACCTAATGCCCCCTGGCACAGCAGATCCCGGACGTCTTCCTGTAACCAGAAATGGCTTCCCCCGATAAGCGAGATCGCCAGCATGCGCGGAAATCCTCCACGCGTAAGTACGCTATGTTCCCGCGCACGCTTGACCTGCTCTTCAAGCCAGCGCATGCCCTCGGGGCCCGACGGTAGATCGGGAATATCATCGCGCCTGGAGACATCCCGCAGGGCATTACAAATTATTGCGTTCTCTGTTCCCTGCTCCAGTACAAGGCGGTCTTCATCGCGTAAATGCCAAAACGACTTTTCCATTTATTTTCCCCAGGCTCCGTCTGTGACGGAGCCATTTCGGCTTAATTAATTGCGGAACATCTGAATATCTTCGTCTGCACCTTTCCGCATTTTGATGCTTTCAAGCACCCATATTGCCAGCTCTTCACCGCTGATCTTGTCACGCAGCTCTGGCGGCAGGTCGCGGGTATCAAACCGACCGGCAATTTTGATCAGCGGCTTCATATGATTCCCGGTCTCGACGTTGCTCGGGATCCACTGAAATTCCCGGGCAGACGGATTGGTTTTATCGCGGCTGGTATACAGTTCGCCTTTCATTCCGCCGACTTCAATGGTTGTGCTCGGGAAGAAGAGTTGTAGCAGTTTGCCCTTGGAGACCCGGCTCTGGAGTTTGGCTTCTTCTCCTTTAAGGTAGGTTTTCACATCTACCGATAGGAACGTTTTTGAGCCCTCACGCTTTGAATGCCAGATCATACTATAAGATTCATTCTTCTCTAGTCGTCCCGAATAGTAGTGATATTCGTTATCCAGGCAGAAACCCGGGGCATAATGCGGGTACGGTTTATAGGTGATTTTATTGATATCGTCCATTTGTGCATCCAACTGGCGTTGGACTTGTTGATGGAGTTGGTCTTCTGACATTGGGCGAGGAATTTTAATCCAGGTCCCTGAGACCAGTAGCCATTCTTTTCTATCTTCGAACTTTCGTAAATAAAACGGCTTAAATATATAGCGCGAGCTTAATATTTCCGCTGGATTATCTGCTGTGTTAAGATATTCCATTATAACTCTTGGATTACTTTTCATATCCTGATGTGCAATTTTACTGCCTGCATTGATACTGTTCTTACGCAAATCGGGTGAAATTGTATCTTTAATATACCGCGCCCAATCACTTTCAATTGTCTGACGATCTGATTTTAATGAACGTACGACTTCAAGGTTAAAGTTCTCAAACCAATAATTACCACTATGCATAAACATATAATCAGGCAATTCAACTTCATAACGACCAAAACACTGTTTTTGAGTGTGTATCTTATTATCCATCATTGTATCCTTACTTTTTGATAAATGTGTACATCCCTGCAATAGTAGAGCCATACTGCATGAGAAAAAAAATGCTTCGAACCCTTTCATTTTATGCACCCTTCTTATTTTTTTGTTTGTTCGTTGAAATCCCAGGCAGCCTGCTGTATCTCTTTATACACCGACTTCCGAATGTTTTCGTCCTGATAAATATCAGAATGATGCTCGCTACTGGGTATCGATACACCTGTTGATACAGAAACGTCCGGAACCTGTCCATCTCCCTCACCAACTCCTTTTTGCAAGATAAATTCAACAGGAAGCATTTGAGGCGTCGTACCATTATTTGTAAGATAGAGACTGCCTTCACCACTATCTGCTAGTCGGCTCATTAGATTTGTATCAAAAAGATAATTAATCCCTTTCATTATAGCGTTATCGGAAGAAATAATGCCCGAAAAGGGAACCCAGGTTTCTGCATCTCCAAAGGGTGTCGACGTACTCTGCGCTTGCCAGACAATATTATCTCGAGTGGATGGTTTACTATTTTTCCCCGCAAAGAATATAGATTTTTCCAATCCTTTGTCTTTTAATAGTGAATGAAATTCAGATGCTTTACCCATGTAATCTTGGATGCAACTAAAAGAATCCTCACCTAAAATAGATTCAAATGACAACAACTCAAGATTAATTACCTTAAACCAGTGTTTTGAAGACATATACTCTTTATAAATTTCACTGTTTATATTTAATGGTTCATTTTTTGGTGGTTTTTCCCCTTCTACAATCTTATAAGGCATAGCCTGCCAGCATAACCACCCTTTCGGATAATCATTATTCGGTAAAGCCTCCAGCCCGCACTGGCTGTAACTGAGCACAGCCGTAATCTCGGCAGCGTTAGCACCTAATACTTGATTAGTCACATAGGCAACAGCCATATCAGAGATGCTGTCGGATTTTACCGGCGTTTGCATCCCCGCCCGGAACCAGGCATAGATTTCAGGCATCCCCGTTTGTGGAACCCCAACGTGAATGGCTTTCAGTAGTTCCAGATCTTTTCCGAACGGGTTTGGTTCCGGCTTGATGATGAATTGAGAACTCTGCTCGTCTTTATCATGCTTAGCAGCCTCAGGTTTTTTAATTGGATCAGCCTGATTAAAATTATTCTTGGGCGATGATTTGTTTCCGGAATTCTCTCCGCCAGCATCATTCCCCTCACCGCCTTTTCCATTCGTCTCCGGCCCCACTTCCGCCAGCGCGGCCCGCATCACCTGCCCACCCATGCCATGCGTAATAACAATCACCTGTTTGACCGGTTCCTTTGTCATCCACGTTTCATCATCACTTCCCGGTTGATAAGATCCTGCGATCTGTTTGATCCGGCGCTTGAGCCGCTGCGCCCCATCGGCACAACCCTGCATCCAGTTATAACCTACGACATGCAAAGGAAAGGCGTATCCCGCCATCTGTTTGGCGAAGTTAGGGTTAGCTCCCCAGGGAAGGGGATCCTCTTTCTTTGCCGGTTCAGGAGCTTTACTGGCTGCCGTATCCGTGGAAGGCTTTGCTGGCGCGGCGGCGGGGGCAGCTGGCGTGAAATCAAACAGCTTCTCGATGGCCGCGAAGAGATCTTTCAGCGCCTTGCCTGTTACCAGAGAAGGCTTGGGAATACTCCCCATTTCCGTCGTCGCCCCCGCCTGAGCCACTTCACGAAGGTTAAAACGCGCATCCAGATGACGCTGTAAGGTCATCAGAAATTCACCATACTGCTCCCAACAAACTTCCCCCCAGCCGCGTAAATGTCGGTCTTCCGCATCGGAGGGACGAATGGCGGTTTGCACCAGATAGTAGGATTTGTCGAAGGTTTCCTTGCCTTTCTCTGCGTCCTGGGGGATGCACAAAATCGTATCGTCGCGGCCAATTTTTCCCCCCACCAGCAGCTTGCGCCGTTCGGAAGCATCACGGAACATCCACTCCAGTACGGAGATCATGCCCCATACATTTCGGGCAATGCGGAGTACCTCTTCGGCCTGCCCCATTTTCTCAAAGACGTTATTAATCTCCTTTTCAATGTGGGCGATTTTCTTTTTAATATCCGCTAACTGCTCCTTAACTTTTGCCACTGCGCTTTTGCTGTCAGCATTTGCATCCTTGCTGGCCGCATCGATGCGTTTTGCCACGTCATCAAGCCCAACGGACTTTAAAACGCGGCTACTGAGCTTATACAAATCATTCAACGCCCCCTGTAACCCTTTAAGGACGGTCTGCAATTCAATTAATTTTTTCACCACCGGTGAACTGGTGATGGCCGCGGTCGTTTTCGTGACCTTGCCGCTCAGATCTTCGACTGCCGTTCCGAGGGGCGTGTGATAGCTGCCCATTCCGGCCAGCGGATCCCAGACCACTGCGTTTTCAGTACTGTTGTAAAGCCGGGTGCCCATCAGGTCAGGAACAAAAATAACCGGAATAACCTGTTTCCTGCACTGACATCCCTGGCGACATTCATGACTACTCATTGCCGACATCCTTATCCAATCGTGAGCGTCGCATCGCCTTCAATGACCTTGCCACCGTGCGCCGTCGGCGATCCCACCAGCGCGACGGGAATACCGTTTACGGTAAGCAATGACGTCCCGCCGGTAATGCTATCCGGGCTTTCTTTCTGGCATTTACAGCGGTGCCCTACCAGCGCCACCGGAATACCGTTTACCGTCAGCGTCGGATCGCCATCCTGTATTGGACCGCCAACGTGTTTATCCAGCGGGCAGATATGCTGATGCCCTTTTAATGAAACCGGAATTCCCATTTTGTTCTCCTTAACTCAATGATTGTTTACAGATAGGGCAAATTTCCGACAGCGGATCGCCATTCATGGCGGCAACTTCAAGCGAGTTGAGCGCGCTGCTGGCACTGGCTGTTATTTTTGTCATGGCATTTATTCTGAGCAGGCTGCTGGATATCGATATCCCGCTGCTGTCCATGACGATCTTGCCGTTTGGCCCCTGAATGACGACTTTTTCCGAGCCAATGAGCTGTAGTTCTCGGGTGGTGAGGGTGACTTTTTTCCCCGCCTGCATCTCATACCAGCCCGCAACGCTATGGTGGTGATCGCCCGCCGTCTCTTCGTTGTAATCGGCCCCCATCGTGTCTTTACGCTGGTTCAAAACGTGGAAAAGATATTGGTTATCAACCTGAATCTGCTGGTTGTGGATAACGTTAATCATCTGATCGTGATGAACACGCTCAATATGATCGTGTTCGACGATGGAGGTTTTATCGTTTTTTATCTCCTCGCGCTGATCGTGGTGGATGGTGGCAAAACGATCTTGCTCAACGACCAGGTACTCATTGTTTTTAACCTTGGTCTGAAAATCTTTTTCCGCATGGAAATAGATCAGCTGATTGTCATTCTCATCCTCGAAGGACAATTCGTTATAGCCCTCTCCTTTATGCGTGTCGGTACGCAATACGGTACGGGTTTTGTGCACCGGCAAAGAGTGAGGCGGGACATTTGCAACGTGATACGTTCTGCCGGTAATGATTGGCTGGTCAGGATCGCCTTCCAGGAACGATACAATGACTTCATGACCAATTCTTGGAATGGCCATTGCGCCATAACGACTCCCGGCCCATCCCTGCGCCACGCGGATCCAGCAGGAACTGTTTTCGTTGTTTTCACCTTCCAGATCCCAGGGGAACTGGACGCGCACCCGCCCCACTTCATCGCACCAGATCTCTTCGCCTTCAGGCCCTACGACAGTAGCAATTTGCGGGCCATCGACGCGTGGGCGCGGATTGGGTTCTGGTCGCCAGGTGATTTTGTCCGGAATAGCGGTGAAATGGCTTTCCAGCCAGGTCCCCTTCACACCAGCCTCTTCTTCCTGCGACTGTGGCTGTTGTCCTGTAATAATCAGGGAGACGGTTTGCCAGACGCAGTTAAAATCATCGTGAGGATGGGAGGTCAGCGAGAAGCAATCTCCCGCCGTCAATGATGGGGAATCAGAAACGCCGAGCGCCTGCATTGCGTCACGACGAAGTGCATCCAGGCGATAGCAGCTGTAGGCATCGCCGTTAAAATCCGTTTTATAGCGTCCTGGGTAATCATAGTGTTGCATCTGATGATGACGATACGGCGCTTTGTTACCCTGCTGACGATAAAGCATTGCCCATGCTGGATTCTTAAAGGTGTACTCTTTTAACAGCACCTGTGAGACGCGTAAATTTTCCTCATAGCTAAACCGCTGCACGCTGGCCCCCTCATTGAGACCACGTCTATGAGGATTCCAGGGCAGGGTCTCCCCTTTTGGTAAGAAGGTGTAGTCATCAATGAAGACCACCTCGTGCGCATTGCCCGTAAAACGGAAGTACCACGAAATCCCCTCTTCGGCCGCAAGGCGGGAGATAAAGTCCAGCGTAGATTCACGGTATTGCACGCAGTATTCACGTACAGGGTGGTCATAGCGCAATGAGAAACGAAACGCTGTGATCCCTGCTTTTTGCAGCAACTGCGTAATAATTTGCTGGGGCGTCTGCTGCTGAAATATTCGGGAGTGATATTCCAGTGAAAGTAACCACAGATCCGGCCGGAGCGTCACGCTGTAGCGCGTACGCTGGTGCCCGGTGTCATTACGGGCAAATCGCGTTACCAAACCGTGAACGCGACGTTTCAGCTCGCCGTTAAACCAAATCTGTAGCTCAGCGCTATCGTCCAGCACGCGCGGAAAAGCAATGTCGTCATGCTGAGTGGCTAGCTCAAGGTTCAGTTCATAGGGCTCCGAGAGCCCTTCCCTTAACTCAAATGCAGCAACGGTTAATGCGCCAGGAGATAACGTATTCGCGACAAAGGTATATTGAAGGCCGGTGCGGTCAGCCATGATCTTATCCTCGCTGTTTGGCTAACTGCACAAAAGCGGCAATATGTTTGTTGCCCGCAAGTGACTGACAGGCGGCCTCCGGTACGGGGTTATCCTTTTCGAGAGATTTCTCGACATTAACGCCCATTCGCATCAAGTCAGGGTTGTATGACTGAGAGTTCCAGTCTTCGGTGGTGTAGTCTCTGGGATCCCAACCCATATCCAGCGCAGTGATATCCGCAATAGCGGCCAAAGATTTATCCTCAGGGATATCGCTAAGACCACAATGGTCGCGCAGATAGCCTGCGCTCCCAATCAGATCGGCCAGGGCATTCATTTGCTCAGTTACCGGTGGTTTGCCAATCGCCCGGGTCTGGCAACCTACGAGTAATACTGCTGCGAGAGCAAGAAGGGTTACTTTTTTCATTTATTTTCATCCTGATAAGAGTCGGGTATGTGGGTTGATTTCAGCGTCTGTAACGCCTGTAGATAACGGGCCTGTATCCCTTTCAGCTGATCGTCCACTTTTTGAAGATCGGCCCGGGAAGGCTGTTGACCTTTACGGAGAGACTGCTCGATTGACGTCAACTGATAGGAAAGCGGTTCTGTCTCCGACAGACACCGCTGAATGTCGTAAATGGCGCTTTTGAGGTAAGAGATAGTAACGGTACGATGCTGACGTTCGTTATTGAGGAGTTCGTCCATGAGCAATTGAAGCTTTTCTTTTGCCTGCTCATAGCCGGGCACAGTACCCTGAGAAGAGAGTTGCTCAACCTGCTTATACCATGCGCGAGTGACGGTGTTTCCCGGATAAATGTCCTCCAGCAAACTGACCATCTCAAACCCAGCACGCATTGATTCCACCGGGGATTGCGCAAGGATGGTCTCCAGCTTTTGCCGATACTTTTCAAGAATCAACGGGCGGCTGGCCGTCAGCTCCGTGAGGTGATTTTCCGCTGTTGCCGTCGTGACCAGCGCAGGAAGGGGTTGCGTACTCACAAGCATGTCGTCAACCACACTGCGTTGCTGGAAACAGCTAAGCACAAACGTTCCCAAAAGCGTTAAGAGGGCACCGGTGACAATCCCAGCCATTATTACCCCTCCTCGCCCTTTCACCTGGGGTCGCTTACCGGCAACAGTGTTAAGCGAAGAGGTATCAGTGAAGACCTGTTGCTGCCTGCCCGACTGCGCCCTGTTCTCCGCTGAAGATGAAATACTCTCTTTATTTTCTGGAAGGTAAACCAACGGCAGCGTCACGGTAGATCCATTATTATTCGTCGTTGATTCATCCGGCGGTTGAATGGCGTGAATCGTCTGTTCCAGATAAAAATGGACGCTTTGCAGGAGAGTAAAATTGATGTTGCCAATTGTATTCAGCTTTTCGCATATTTTACTCAATGCATATTCTGCGCGATAGATATCGCGCAGCGACTGCTTATTTTTAGGCAATTGACGAATGGTTGAACCGACGCGCGCCGCAAACCAGTCGAGGATCTCTTGCCTTGCCCTGCACGGATTGATCGGTGGCCAAACGATTTCCCACTGGGAAACAATAAGCACAGCCAATAATTCACACCCTTCGGCAAAACCATTCCATTGATTTAACCGCGTACGCGCCATGCTGTAATAAACGACGCTCTGCAGGTCAACGCCATTAGAGGAAAACAATTTGATCGCCTGAGACTGCAGGAGGTTCCAGTCAATAACGGGACGAAGCGGGTGATTTAGCTTATTAATCTCTGATCTAATAACCTCAAATGCGTCGAAAGCACGAGGGTCTTTGCCCGTTGCGACAGGTTGATAATCTAAATGTTCCATATAAATTAATCGGGTTCACTTATAGTATAAATAAACCCGATAAAACCCCTTGTCAGTAAAGTTGATCCATCAATGTAAATTGGCTAAATATATCTCCAGAGAATGGATTATCAGATGCATCCATATAAACACGATAGCTCACTGCACCACCATCAACTGTGAAGCGGATATCAAAGCTGCCATCCTGAATACTGGTTAATTCGCCTTTATCAAGAATATGGAACGTTGCCCACGGACCAGAATATCCTATACTCCGCGGCGATGCTCCAACCGCATTGGGCACAAGCGTAATTTTACTTTCATTTCCGGAGCGCATCGCATTTGGCCAGACAAGATGTGCCGTCGAAGGACTCCCTTGCGTATAATCAATCAATTGACCATCAAGATTAAGGACAGCACGACGCTTATTAGCGCTGAGCTCTATCGGTGATATAGCATATTGAATTCCAAAACCATTTTGTTTTGAGAAGAAAACCGAACGTATTTTATCTGCTTGCTGAAGAGACCTGACGATTTCAGGGCGAATCACCGATTTTCCATCAACGGCACTGGCACGTCCCTCAACGAACACTTTCAGATTATCTTTGTAGAAGCTGTCGATGACACCATCCGGGGCAAAGAAGCGTTCCATATCGCTGAGCGCAGCGTCTTTTGTCGCTCTTCTGTTAAACGGATATTTGTCTGCCAGCTGTGAAAGGAAAGGCGTTACTACCTTGCCTGACCACTCTTTTTCCAGTGATTGCAGCGCAAGCCCCATTACGGCTTCCCAGCTGTTATCTGCCAGTTGACCGACCCAACGTCCAAGAGGCTCAGAGAGGTTTCTTGACATCTGTTTCGCTGAGAAGAACGAATCAGCACTGTTTTGCTGGAAACGCATCTGCGCCAGGAGCAGCGCGGCCTTGCCGGGTTCCGGAGCGTTGCTGATGCGATGCAATTCGGCATTCATTGCTGTCAGCGCATTGTATGCCTGCCGCAACTGTCCATTTTGATCTTCACTGTGTTCGACCAGGGCTTTCTGTTCCGTAAAGGAGCGACCGATGCGGTTGAGCAATACATACTCGGGTTGATTCCCCATCTGCTCCAGCGTATTTTTCTGCGCAATGTTAAGCACCTGCGCAACCTTTTGTTCCTTTTTAGACGCGCCCGCGACAGGAACGTCAGGTTCGACAATAGCGGCCTGAAGCTGTGTTTGCGTGTTATCTCTTAACAGCAGTAAGGCTCGCCAGACAGGCTGCCCGTTGTTCAATACTGCATCTAACGCATCCGTCGCTTCGGAGATGTCGGCAAAAGGTCGAATCGAGAGATTCGTGAGCGCATTGCGCCAGCGGCTAACATAATCGCCAACATAGCGATCGGTAATCTGACGCTGGATCTCCCGTTTATCCGCGTCACTGTAGTCAGTATGCTCAGTCAGTTTTAACACCCATGCATCTAACCCAGTGATATCGACCAGCCGATCCATTTGTTTGGTTAAGTAGTGCGCCAGGCCATAGCGTGTCCAGAACTGAGGGATTTTTAACAGCGCCTCTTCATCCGCGACAAAGACCGTATCGAACTGCGCCCCAATTTCAGTGCGAAGATCGAGATCGGGGGGAAGTTGCTCCCGAGCCTTAATGCCCAGGTTTTGATAGACACGCTGGTATAACGGGAGCTTACTCAGTTCGCGCTGGGCGCTCAGGACATTGCCGACAAACGGCTCCCAGGCTTTAATGGCATCGCGATCGCCTTTACGTCGCTCCCCCGCCCAGTCAGTATGCTGTAGAGCGTAGTCCAGGTGCTGCATCAGACGCTCCTGTACCTCTCGCTGCCCGGTAAAGGCTTTTTGCCACCGGCCGCGCATGTACTCTTCAACAAGCGGAATACTGCGCCCACTTTTGTCTTCGAGCATGCGCATAATGCGCAGCAGCGCTAATTTTTCATCGCTGTTATCCGGAGCCGCTTCAAGCTGCGTCTGCAGATCGGCCATGAGCTGCGGCAAAAAACGCAGCGTCAGAAAACGGAGATAGGTCTTTTCGACCAGCTGTCCAATTCTGTCCCCCTGATATAATCCCATATCGGAAAACAGCGAGTTTTTCTCATGGTAATCGCCATAAGACAGGGTCGCGTCACGAATAATATCCATGTGGGGTAGCCAGTCGGCGCCGAGGGGCTTACTGGCATCAGGCGAGCCGATTTTCTGAAAGGTTTCGACTTTTTTAAGGGCTAACTCACCTGCGCGATAGTTCTTGAGATAGTAATAATACCAGCCGCTGAGCAGCGATAATGCAACCCCACCCGCAATGACCGTTGCAAGCGTTAACCGATGGCGGCGTAAGCGCGTAAATTCAGCGTTCTCTCCGGCAAGATTAGGCTCAGAGAAAAGAGTGTTCGAAAAAAGATCGTGAAGAAAATAGCCGCTCTGGTTGTCTTTTGGTTGCCAGACGCCCTGCGTTGTCTTACGTAGTCCATACCGTTCTGCAATGGCATCCTGGAAGAAGTCACTGCGCCTGTTTTGCTGGATTGCCGACGTAAAATAGAGGCCACGGATAAGCATTTGCCTGCCCGGATCGCGATTATAGTGTCTCAGGAGATCGTTGATGGTCTCTTCGGTCACCGTTTGCAGCGCAGAAAGCTGGCCTATAAAGCAAAACAACGCCGAGCGGAGATCGATCGTGGTTCCACCGATCATCTGCTCAGGCATCAGCTGATTGAGATTTTGCTGCCACTCTTCCCAAAACGCTTTAAGCTCTTTGCGCCAGCTATCCCCGTATTCCGCCTCTAGCGAAAATGAAACCCCAAGGGTCTTATTGCGCATATGTTGCGATAAAGCAGGATAGATCGCCTCAAAACCATTCAGCACATCCATTTTATTGATAACAATAGAGACCGGCACGCGGCATGCAAAACGATCGCTTAACGTCAGAATGTGGGTTTGCCACCGTTGCGCCCACATACGGCGATTCTCAGCCGTCATCGCCATCAATTCCTGAATGTTAATCGTTAAAACCACCCCATTAAGCGGCTGACGGGGACGATGCGTGATTAACCAGTCAAGAAGATGCTGAAGTAATCGCCCGCCCCGATGGTGCACTTTGTCTTTGTCGTGTTCATCTTGCTGGAAGAACTCCCCGGGAGGATCGATCAGAACGGCTGGCTGGGTTAAGAACAGCCCCAGCGATTTAAGCGCTTTGCCATCGTACATCTCTCGCTTCAGCTCACTCTGGAAGTTGAGCGGGATCACCTGATCGGACTTGCGGATTAGGGTACTTTTGCCACTGACACTCTCCCCCATCATGATGTACCAGGGGCGGCTGTACATGGCATTTTTGAGGTGGCTACGCTGGGAATAGTGCTGCAGCCATTCATCAAGAAAACGCGCCTGGTGGTCGATGCTCGCCTGGTAAGGCAGGTTTTCTGCCGCCTGCTGGCCGGGTAAGGCATGCTGCACTTGTTTATAGAGATACCAGCTGACGGTACTCAGTCCCATCAGCAAAAGAAGCAGCGTTGCCACAAGGCGGTTGCCCGTCGATCCCAGCGGTTTTATTTCTCCCCACGTCCACAGAGGGCCCCATAACCAGATGGCGAGCAGCCCCATTGCCCATATCACCCAGAGCACCGTCAAAGACAATGAAAACCGGGGTAACAGAGGTTTAAGCTGTAGTAATTTGCCTGCGAATGCCTTCATTGCCCGCAATGGAGAGAGCCACCGGGCGATTTTATTTATAAAATACATGAATAATTACTCCAGTCCCTGTGAAGTGTCAGAAATATATTTTTTCAGGAATGTCATTAATGAAGGTTCCCACTCCTCCAGCGAGAGTGTGCGAATACTTTTCCAGAGCGAGCAGAATTGATGCTGGGCAAGTTCACGCAGGCCTGCTTCCTCCAGCAGTCTCGCTGTTGTGAGTTGGTTATAAAAATAAAAGCGAGGATCGGCGCGCGTTCCCTTCTTCTGAATATCTTCAAGTTTGTTTAGCGCGGCCTGCAGGCCATTAAGATGGAATTCTTGCCAGAGTGATGCATCATCATTTATTGCCAGTTCGTGACGCTCGCTCTCTTTCTCCGAGTCCATAATCCAGCGGCAAGTGTCAGGACTGGCAAAAGATGTCCCATCACTGAATTGCAGTTTCTCAATACCGGGAAGCCTGTGAATCAGCCTTGCCACGCTTTCCCGAATGGCCTGTGCCACCTCATGAAAACCACACTGCTCAGCTCTTTGAGAAGAGAGATAATGCCCATCAAACCACCAAGGGGCGAGGGTCAGGCTGGTTTCAATCTCTTTCCAGACGTGCGGATCGGTGGCCATTCTATTGCGATAATCAGACACCCGGTCCGGGGAGACAGCTGCAAGCTGCGTTCTGATTCCATCCTTGCTCACCGGAGCACTATTCAGGTTTCCCCAAATCGCATGACGACGAACCAGATAGCCAACCGGATCGGCAGGATGGGATTCGCACAACAGATCGGCCACTTTAAGCAGGCTTTGTCGCCACGATCTTTCCGAGTCAGCTGCGATTTCAAGGCCCGCCGTGGCTGGCGGCGTTAACGGGGAGACTGCCGGCTGAGCCTGCGGCTCCTCCACCTCTTTCCTGACGGAAGCGTCACTCGCCGATCGGTCATAGACCTGCATAAGCGAACTCACCTCAGACGACAAGGTTGCATCAAAAGAAGAGAGCATTTCCGCTAAGACGTGCATCGTCTCGCGGAACTGTTTTCTTTCAGCTTCATCGCATCGCTGTGAGAAGTACCCGGCCACGCCTTCAAAACGCTTCAGGACTTGTTGTAAAAGCCTGGCTCTGATCCGGGCATCTTGCGGCCAGGCGGTGGAGGCAAAATGACGTAAATAACCGGTCAGTAACACGCTTGCCAGCACGACCTGCTGGGGGTGCCCGCCATGCTGAAGCGTGCGCAATAAATGAATTACAATCCGAAAATCTTTACTTTCCTGTTCCAGCAGGGCCAGACAATTTTCCTGAATGCGAGGAATATCAACTTGTTCGTGAGTAAGTGACCCCAACCTTGCAATACCGCTGTCAACCTCTTCCCATAAAGGTGATTCTTCGTTGACTTTTGCCGTCGTTTTTTCCTCCGACAACGGGACCAGGATCCGCTGCAGCCAGGGATGATTGTTTAATGTCATCGCTTTCATCTCAATCTCACCAGTGGCATGCCTGACGCAAAGGCTCAAGCGCCTGCTTCAGGCCATCGATACGAAAACGCAGGTCCTTCAGCGCAGGTTGATCGGATGAAATGACCAACTCTTTCGCACCAAACAGCTGCTGTATTTCCGCAATACCCTGGAGGCCTCGGCTTGCTTCCAGCCGGTACCCGCTTCCTCGCCAGAACCAGCGGCTGGTGAGCACCTTGCCATCCGCATGCATTTCCAGCATCTGGTCACCCTTTCCCTGTGGCGCCGTAAACGCGATTTGCATACGGGTAATATTCTCTATACAACTGATGGCAAATATCGCCCGTGCGGGATAATTGCCATTGCCCGGCACCGTCAACATCACTATCCCGGCCGAGCCCTCTGTATTGAATGTTTTGAGTATCATTACGGGATCGCCACTCTGACGTTGTTTTTCCTGCTCCATAATTTGTAACCAATAGCGGTCAGGCCTGTCCGCCTGATAAACGTTAATTTCAGGGTGCCACGCCTGGTCATAACACTGCAGACGAGGTAAGGGAGACGATTGCTGACGACAGGCCAGCAGAGCCGTTTTTACCTCATCCGTAAGATGATTCCGGCGACGTTTTTTCTGCTGCGGCGGTAAAAGGAGCATTAATAAATGGAAGAAAAAATATCATTGCCATGAATACTTTTAATTTCATCGCACTATTCCTGATTTTTTGCACTTCATATCCAGTGAACGTCTTGATATTGAGAGACTGGCGGCCGTCCTTTCTTTATCAAAATTGTATTTTTCCAGCCGCTGACGTAAAACTATCGTTTCGTAACGAGACAAAATAGCTTTGAGCGAACCGGAATCATGGCTATCTGACAAGGAAGAATAAATACCCGCAGGACGACTGACGGTTTTCTCCCTGAGTGCCTTGAATCCGCCCGCCATGCCGCTACTTTTCACCCAAAAGATATAATCAAGGAGAATATTTTCCATTTCCCTTATATTTCCTGGATATGAATACCCTGTTAATAACTCAATGACCTCCTCAGCCAGATAAAAATCACCCGGCAGGTCTTGCTGATTTTCGATTAAAAATCGTTCTACAATCTGTCTAATATCCTGTCGTTGTACCCTTAATGGTGGGAGATAAATTTCACTCCCGGCAATCCGGTGATAAAAACCAGCGTGCTTTCTTTTCCATTCTTCGCGATCCCGGGTGGTGAGAATAAGCTTCAGATGGACATCCCCGGCGTCTCGCCCATCCGTACTCAGCACCTCATTGGTATCCAGAAAATGCTGTAGATAGCCGTGCCAGCGTGGCGCCAGCCTGTCAATGTTCTCGAGCAGTAAAAATCCACGATGAGCTTTGACTAAGGCGCTTCCGGAAACATTTTTCTCGCCAAAAATCTTTATGCCCTGCCATTCCTCGGAAAGTACTGCACAATCAAGATTGACGAGCGGGACCTGTAGGGTGAAATAACGGTGCAAATAATGGGCGAGCCAGGTCTTTCCCGTTCCCTTTTCCCCAACAATCAGCACCGGTTTTCCGTGGGACAATGCTTCAACAGCCTGTTGGACACTGTCGCCCGAAACGCGCCATGGCTGATTTTTCGCAGCTTGTGGCCGTTGAGCAGGCTCAATCTGAGCGCCATCCTTATTCAGTTCCCTTGAACGGATCAGGAAGACCTGCAATAAAGATGAGAACTGACTTTCAACATTGAGCAATGCTTCAAGAGTTGTAGCGGGTGCCAGGATGGCCCAAATGCCCCACACTCTCCCTTGCCCCTCCAGCAGGGGAATCGCATACAGCCCGCATTCCCCCTCCTGGCGCAATACCAGCTCACGAAATTTGGGATGTTCAATCCTTGCACCATAATTCAGCGATAGCCAAACGGCGGGTTTAGCGCTGCGAATAACCTGCGCCAGAGGATGCCTGAAGTCGTCAACATTCAGATGTAGCGTTGCAGCCTTCTCACCTGTTACCTGGCATGCTATTTCAGCCCCCGGGAAAGGAATTACACCGAGGATTTGGCTTCCGCCTGGGGCCATCATGGCGATCTTGCTGGCAAAACATGTCATAAGATCGTCCACCTGCTGACAGGCTAGCAGTTCCAGGATTGCAGGCAGCGCTGGCTCGGGCATTAGCTTTCGACCTCAACCGTGAAATTACTCGCCTCAATGCCAAAATGGATACGGCTGATGGTCTCGCCCTGTGCGAGTTTTTGTAAAATCACCATGGAAACAGGCGGCAATAATGCTCCGTCTATGACGGACTCCAGCATTCGAGCGCCATTTTCTTTGCGGGTTGCCCGGTCAAAAATCTCCTGATAAACCGCCTCGTCAATAATAATTTCCGCGTTAAATCGTGTAGATAGCTTATTCGATAGATCAGCAAGCTTGCTGCGAATAATGGACACCAATGTCTCACTGCCTAACGGGAGGAAAGGCACAATTTCCATACGTGCAAGTAAGGCCGGTTTGAAGAATGCAGCCAGTTCTGGATAGAGCACATCAGGTATCTGCTCCGGACTCTCACTCATGTCAACAATGGTCTGGTAACCCAGATTTGATGTCAGGAAAAAGGCGATATTCTTGCAGTCGATAAGCTGCCCTTCACCATCCGCCATCTCCCCTTTATCAAAGGCTTGATAGAATAAATTCAGCACGTCTGGATGCGCTTTTTCGACTTCATCGAGCAGGACGACGGAATAGGGCTTTTTACGTATAGCCTCCGTCAGGATCCCTCCTTCGCCGTACCCAACATAGCCAGGAGGAGAGCCAATGAGTCTTGAAACGGTATGTTTTTCCTGAAATTCCGACATATTGATAGTCGTTAACCAGGCATTTCCCCCAAAGAGGAGTTCGGTCAGTTGTAATACTGTTTCTGTTTTACCGACACCGCTTGGCCCTACCAGCAAAAAGGCGCCCAGGGGACGTCCGGTTCGCCTCAAGTCTGCGCGTGCGGTTAATAAATGTCGATGAAGATGCCCAATGGCAAGGTCCTGGCCTTTAATGGTCCTGGAGAGGAAATCCGGAAGCTCTGTAATAACCTTCAGCTCATTTTGCGTGATCTGCTGTAGAGGTACCCCTGTCCATTCAGCGATGACTGTCGAAATCTGATCTTTGTCGACATGTGTGGAAAGACATTTCTGCGTTTTTTGTAACGCAATTAGCTGCGCTTCGCGATCCGCTAATTGCATTGCGGTATCGGAAGATGCTTCCTCCTTAAGAAGAGACTGACGCAAAGAGATTATTTCCGAAACCAATGCCTTCTGACTATGCCACTGCTTTTCAAGCGTTTCCCGTTCGATCTGTAGACGTTGACGCAATGAAAAGAGCTCGCCCAGGCGTTCCGCATTTTCGTTTAGACCTATGCGCTGCTCACGTTCAATATGATGAATTTCTTGTTCCGTCTCTTTCAACCGGGTTTCAAGCTGGGTGTACTCTCGGGGTGGAGCCGTCAGGTTAATTGCGCAGCGTGCACAAGCGGTATCAAGCACATCGATAGCTTTATCAGGGAGTTGTCGTCCTGAAAGATAACGAGCACTTAATTGAACCGCAGCGACCAGCGCCTCGTCATCAACAAGAACGTTATGCGCGAGTTCATAACGGGCCACCAATCCTCGCAGAATAGTTGTTGCCTGAACGAGATCGGGTTCGTTGACTTTTACAAGCTGGAAACGTCGGGTTAATGCCGCGTCTTTCTCAATGTATTTTTTGTACTCCCGCCAGGTCGTCGCAGCGATCGTTTTTAGCTCCCCTCTGGCCAGCGCGGGCTTGAGTAAATTTGAAACATCCAGCCCACCCTGCGTATTGCCCGCGCCTATCAGTGTATGCGCTTCATCTATAAATAAAATGACGGGCATTGGCGCATCGAAGACTTCCTGCATGATCCCTTTGAATCGCTTCTCAAACTCACCTTTAACTGAGGCTCCCGCCTGCATCGCTCCCAGATCGAGCGAAAGGAGTACCGTCCCTTTGAGCTGGTCTGGCACCTGGTTCGCAACAATGCGAATCGCCAGCCCTTCAATAAGCGCACTTTTCCCCACGCCGGCTTCGCCGACCACTATCGGATTATTTTTGCGACGACGACAGAGAATATCGATCATCAGGTCTATCTCTTCATCCCGACATAAAACGGGGTCGAGCTGGTTCTCACGTGCAGCCTGGGTAACATCGGTAGTAAAGCGGGCAAGTATTGAGCCCTCCCCACCAACATTGACCGGAGGCGTTGCGGATGAGGGAGAATCAGTCGTGCGATTCTCAGCCGAATCCTTTGTGATTTGAGTAATTTTGGCAGTCAGCTGCTCGCGGTGTATTCCTTCGATTAGACGGCAAAAATCAACAGGAAGATAGCGATGACGATGCGTCAGCAAGACCAAAAACAGGGCTCCGCTACGCAGCTCTTTTTGATTCAGCTCCGTCGACGCCAGTAACCAGCTATCCTGTAACCATTCAATAAGTAATGGTGAAAATGAAGGGTATGACTGCGGATAGTCAGTACGATCGAGAGGGTTAACATGTAATAAAGATTTTGCTCGACCAGCATCGATGCCATATTCATCAAATATGAACCCTATATCGCAAAGTGGAGACTCAATTAATTCATTCAATAAATGAATTACGCTAATTTCAGTTGCATGCTGATTAACACTCACCGCCGCAGCCTGCTCGAGAGCACGACGAACGAGAGGATGCAACCGTTCTACAAGAGCGGCTATTTCAATCCTAATCATTTTTTATCTCTTACATTACGTTCTTATGAAACCGCTTATTGTTTTACGGTAATAAAACATCCAGCCTATCAATGATATTTTCCGTCTGAATATGTAACTGCCAGTTGAAGAGTAAAAATCCCGCCAACGCGATAAACGCCATCATCCAGGCGATTTTCTTTACCGACAAAAGCCCATGCAGTCGATATCTCCTCTCTCGTTCCGTAGAGCCAACGTGAATTACCGTGTTGCTGAGAAGAGCGGTGCGCTCGGCAGGTTGCTGCGCACGAACGCTTTGCAACTTCTGATGTATAAGACGCAGAATACGTTCTCGCTCTTCTTGATATTGCGCCGTCATCCGGTAACGCCCCTGAAAGCCCAGGCACAGACAGAGATGAATAAACTCAAGCAAATCATGGTAACGTGAAGGCTCAAGTAATAACCGGTTGATAAGTTGATAACATTTTTCTCCTCCCCAGGTCTCACTGTGAAAACGAACCAGCAAAGTATGCTGTGCCCAGCATTCAATTCCCCAGGGACGAGCCATAACCATTTCGTCAATAAATGTACAGAAGAAATAACTCCAGGAAATTAAAATCCCTGGTTCATAGCGTTCCGCCTCAAGGCGCAACAATATATGGCGAATATCCTGCTCAATCAGATCAATAAGTTTTTTATCTTCAGGGGGATCGAGTAAGGTTTTAACCCGAACAGTAAAGCCCAGCAAAGGAGACGACTCTCTGATTAACGGATTGGGATGGTTAATCATTCCAGAAAAGTCATCCACCGCGGGTATGTTCCTTAAGCCGTTATCTTGAGCAAACGTAGTGTGTGTGGCATTCATTTCATTTTATCTCCTGATAGCCCAGAATTGCATATCCAGTTCCGGAAACTTCCCGCCGATATGAAAAGCAAACCCGCTGTTTGTCCCCGTTCTGGGCCAGTAAGGGCTTTGGCGATCTAAAGAGAAGTAAATATAGCCATTATGGTATGGCAACTGACGAGGCGAAGTAGCAAGCGGACGTAAAGGAATACCATGCGTATGCGTGCTAACCAGTTTCATAATAGCTTCAGGTGTTGCGATTTTACTTTGCTGAACAAATTGCTTACTCAAAATATCGAGAGGCATGTTCGCTTTCACTGCAAGGATAAAGTCTGCATCACGGAGCAGTTCTTCCTGCGTAACTGCAGCAACAAAGACGCCAAAACGCTGCTCAAGTAATTGCAAAGACTGCGCCCGAGGTGAAAGAACGGTACTCAGCGCCTGTCGAAGTGCCAGCATTAATGGATGAAAACTACGCTGTAAATCATCATGATAATAGCGTGGGATACTCTTCGGTAAGCGGCTAAGATCGGTAAATGTCATTAATTCACCGCAAAATCCGGATAGCAGAGTGAAAAGATGTTCGGGGTGCACAACGGCTCGGCTGTTTAAATGCTCAAGGACCGGTTGCATGCGATTTAAAAGCTGTAGCAGCATAAATTCAGCAACATCAGCGACGCCCTGCTGACCAGGGGAGCCAATCCTGTCTGCCAGATTTTTTGCACGCTCAGAAACCAGACCGGTGACTTCAGACAAAAAGCTTTTCAAATGCGTGACGGTATTAATGGTTAAGCAGGTTGGAATAAAATGTGGATCCAGCAGCAAGCTTCCGTCAGGTCTTTTATCCGCAATTCGCGCAACAGGGAGCGACGCAAATGTGCTTCTGTCCTCACTTTCAAGCATCAGCCGCAGGTTAACTTTGGCGACATTTACTGCTGCTATTTCTGCACTTTGAGAATAAAGATCGCGAACTGACTCAAGGCATGCCTGATAGCGCGTCCGGCTTCCGCTATGCTCCAGAGAAGTATTTATCTCAAGGATGTGATCGCTCGCCAAAGGCACCGCAAGATAGACCACTTGCCCAACCAAATTTGCCTCTGAGACCTGCAGCGGAAGGGGAAGAACATCTTCATAAGGTAGGCTAAAGAAGGTTCCATCGGGCATGATGCCAGAAGCCGTCACAAGCGTAATACGTCCAAAGCCTAAGTGATCTTCGTTAATTTTTAACTCAGATACGCCGTAAAAATGCTCAGTAAAAGCTGAAAGCGAAGTATAAAGCAGATAATCGTTATGCCTTTGCTGCTGCTGAAAATGTTGGGGCTTGATAAATAACCCTTCCCCCCAGACAATCCGATTGCGGGTTAACATCAGTCTTCGCTCTCCTTGAGGATATCTACGCTGTTCTTATGCAAATGAATTAAAATCTGATAACGATGACCAATGGGTGAAACTTTTATCACCTTCTTCCACTGCGTTTCATTTGGCTGGCTGAAGTAAACTGCGACGCCAATAAATCGCGTTTGTTTGTCAAGTTCGACGGGCGGAATATATTTATATTGCCCCGGTATAAGGGTGAAATCCTGGTGGTTCAGGTAGTTTTTACCGAGAATGTCTTCAATTTTTTTGGTCGTGAGCTGATCAATATCTGAGGCTAAAAGTTTAGAATCCTCTGACATCCAGATAACCTGAAATGAGGCCGGTGAAGCCGCCTGGCTCTCATTAGGATTGATGTCACCGTCGGCCAGCAATGTGAGCCCAGCTTGCGATGGAAGTGTCGAAACATCAGGCGTTTTATCTACAGGCCAGAGGGGATTTTTACACCCTGATAGCAGTACTGAAAACAGGAGGAGCGACGAGCCTGTAATCAACATTAACAACCATCTCATGCTTTGTCCTCATCGCGTAATTCACGCAGAGCTTTATCGTAGACTTGTTCGAAAACTTCATGAAACAGACGGTCGACGCCCTGCTGCCTTGTCGATTTTAGCTCTTCAAAATAGTGGTTATACATTTCCCAAATCCATGTCGGATCGTTTATATCCACCAGGTGATCGCGACGGTAGCGCTGAAAACGCGCCATAAGAACGTCAGGGGCGAAGGTGTCAACCACAGACGTGAGGGCTTCGTTCACAGCCTGACGAGAGGCATACGCGTGCATTCTCAAAAAGGAGAGGCATTCCGTTATCGCCGCTGATGGCGACAAATGAACCTGGCTTTTTTGATCCCCGAAAAGGGCATCAACCGTGGCAACATAATCTAAGCCTAGCCGTAGCGGATTATCTTCTACAGGTTGAAGCTGCTTATTAACACGAATGCGATCCTGCTCCAGAAGCAGAATCCCTTTAATAGCAGCCTCCAGCGTGCGTCCGGCTTCTTCTAAAAAACCATTGGCCTGCTGGCTGTCAGAAAGATTTAAAAAATGTCCCATTCCGCGCATTAACGGCGTAATTGCTACGCTTTCAAAGGGCTGGGTTACATGACTCTCGTCATAAAGAGACGACGCTGGCGTAGGGATATCAATAAATTCTTCATCCAGCATGGGATCCGCCTGTGAAATAGCGGAGGAGGTGTCGAGAATATTATCTTCTGAAGGTATAAATCCTGAGGATAAAAGCGAACCGCCCATACCCAGCGTGCCCGGATCATAAGGCCGATGACTATAAACAACAGATTGCGGGTAGCCTGAACGCTCCCCCTTTAATGAAGGTTCGTCAATGATTTGGTTTACATCGCTTTGGTTCGACATAGCAATAAGGCTCTGGGGATGTTGATAATCAGCAATATCCACTTTTTCACTACCGAAAATTATCTGCGTAGTGAATGTAATGCTCCCCATTTTGATCTGGTCCCCTGCGGACAACGCAACCACATTTTGCGCGCCTATACTGTGCTCGGCATCATTGACAAAGGTTGTTCCACTGACATCTTCAAGACAAAATTGACCATCTTGCCAGAGAATTCTGGCATGAATACTTTGGATCTCCTGACGGTTATCCTGCACCTGCCAGTGCCGGGTTTCACCCGCATCAAGACTCCCAATCGTTCCGCCCTCTTTATTAAAACGATGAGAACGATCGAGTTTTCTGCCGATACTATTCATATCAACAATGGTTAGAATCAGTTCCATTGAATCATTCATATAAATTATTCCTGAACACAGAGTGAAACTTTTAAATTTTTTGGCAAAGGAGCAAGAAAAGTCGTCCAACCGAGTAGACATCCCTTTCCACGACCGAGGCAAGTATTTTCAGACTGGTTGTGGGCTAAATTCAACTCTAAATCCCACGCAAACTGTTCTCTCATTATAAAAGACATTACTTTTGTTAGCGGCGCAAAAAGATCGCCGTTGGGAAGAAAACGCAAAAAAGTAGAATAGCTTAAGTTATTAATTTTCAATATATATTTACTGCTGATATTTGGCGCATATTCTCCAACGACAAAATCATTGCCTAGTGACATATTGGCTTTTCCGAGTCGATTTTGTTGATGCTTTGCTATTGCTACGCGGCGATATTGCCAACATAAAATTTTGACGTCATCCAAATCAAAGCAATGAGAAATTAGCCCCTCAACAACCTGAGGAGAACGACCGGGTGCGGCAAGGAGCCCAGCATAGGCTAACATTTTGCTGTGATTTATCGCCACCGAATCGCGCAGCGTTTCACTTCCCAGCCCTATCAGGGCAAACATGCATTGAGAAAATCGGTCAACCCCGCCAGGACGATATCGAACATGGTAACGATATTTTCTCCATCCACGATGTAGCAGCATCAAAAAACGATGGTTAAAGAAATTCAAAAATTGTCCCGGTCCATTTTCTTGATGCATATACTGCCATGCAAGGTTTTCCAGGTAATATCCGGGTAACGGCGACTGAGCGCCATGCAGTCCGAGGAACGATACCTCTATGTCATAACCATATTCTTGCTTAGTAACAGATACTATATCGCCTGCAGGAAATCCAAGTGAAGCACTGGCAAAGTACCGAATCCGCTCATTTTCGGGTGACTGATTCCCAGGGTGTTCGATATCCTGCCCTTCACTACGATAGAGCAACTCTACAAGCTGGTAGAAATTATAATCTTTTAAATTATTATTCATTATATCAATGAATGATTACCCTGTTGTAATGGCCAGTGATAAGTGGAATTATTTTCAGTATCTATTAATGACAACTCATGAAATGAATTAATATTTGAAAAAAGTGATAAAAACCGTGCCAGAATGCATCCAAATAAGTAAAACTCCCCCTCACTCATGAAAGCACTTTGCTTAGCATATAATGTTGAATGGATCCCCCTGACCGGCATACCCCGGATCAATCTGTCGACAGGTTTTGTCTCGATTTTTTCCATCCCTTCAAATCTTTTCTGAGATATTTTTGCCGCCTGCCGATCGTTCATCGCCGGGAAATCATAATTCCGAATTATTTGTAACAACGCATCCTTATCCAGAAGTGAATGGTAGTTGAGTGCCATGCTGGAGATAAGGGTCCAGTGTAATTTTTCATCAATCAGCGGACGCAATGTCTGCGAAGGTAACGAAATATTGCTGTAAGCGAGCCAGGGTGGTGAGTCTCCAAGAGGGAGGCAGATATCACCGATTCCAAGTTCCGCGGGTAAATTCCGGTTTGTGCAGAGCATCGTAACCGCAACGATTTCATCACTTTGCCCCAGAATGCTTTCGTCACTGCGCAGAAATGAAATATTATGCTCATAGCCCTTCATTTTCATGGAGTTGCAAATGCTTACTTTGAAATAATTCATCGTCCTCTTTTTTTCAAACTCAACGTCGTGTCTGAAGCTTTCAAAAGCATGATATGTTCTGAGTTTTCCCTTGATCCGTTCGCCGTCCTTTCCTGCATGTTCACTTTTCCAGCCTTCCACTTTCTCAACGGAAAACACTTCATAATGTTCGGGGAGCATATGGCTTGCCCTGAGCGGATAGTGTATTCGCTTTCCGTGAAGCTGAATGGGCTCTGCATGATGTTCAAAGAGATTCGCCGCAGGGGAACAATTCAATTTAACTGATGAAGATGTAATACGACAGTCAGAGGGAAAAGGTCTGTCATAATGGAAACTGAGTTCAATATCGCTTACCGGTATATCCTGCGGAAGCTGGTCAAAGCCATGAATGTCTACAAACAAAAACCCTTCAGGAAAACAGAAAAACTCCTGCAAAATACGGTAGCCTGAGTAGACGTTTTTGGGGTACGGCAGCAAGGCATCATCGTCAGAAAACCCGACTGGGCTAGCTTTGACTTCAGACAGCGTAAATTCGGTACCATTCAGCTTAACCGTGACATTTTTAATATGGTTAAGCATGTAAAGATAGAGTTGAGTAGCGACATAGTAGTCACTACCAAGAAACAATCTTAGGTTGTCCAGCCTTATCTTATTGAGAGGCATTGTGCTAAATGGCTTAAGTGTCAGCGAAAGGCATCCATTCTCATTAGTGTTTATCGTTACAAGGTTGGTAAGTTCAACGGGTAAAATCCGGATATCCCTGCAGGTCGAAAATGTACATCCAGTCCCCTTTATTTCCTCTGAGCCCAGCTTAATCCCTTTTTTAACAAGGCAAGACTCGGTTATCGATCCCAACTTGGGCTGGCACTCAATAATGGTAAATGATGGAACAGGCCTTAGATAATTAGGCCATAAAATATTCAGTAAACCATGAGTCAGTTCCGGAAAATCATCCTCAATTTTTGCACGAAGCGTGCCTGATAAGAATGCAAAACCTTCCAGAAGTCTCTCAACGTCTGGATCCGCACTCTTTTCTGCAAGGAAACGGGTGAGCTGGGGGCTGGTTCTGGAGAAATCGGCCCCCTGCTTTCGTAACCAGGATAATTCATCCCTGAAAAACTCTTCTAGTTCCATAAATATTATTTATATTCACTCAAATTTATATTTGTGATTTCCATCAATACGCAAATTGAAATTGATAATGCTCTCGCGATCCTCAAATGAAACATACGCCTTAACCAAAAAATAGAGCGTTAAGGGATCGGCTTCATTGGGTTGCGCGATAATTTCAGCCCTGCTTATTCTCGGCTCATAATCCTCTATGCATCCTTTTATTGCCCTACACATCGCCGAATAGACTTCCACAGAGCTTCCCGTTGCATCGTTGAAATCGACGATGCCTAATTCCGGACAACTCTGCGCGCTACCAGAGCGAGTGTTGAGTATCGCCTGAAGATTGCGTTTTAGAGAAGCCACCAGATCGTCAGGCTCATCCTCAGATCTGGCGGCGTTACACTCCTCAATGCGCTCAAAAAGGCTGGCAGAACGACTCCTTCGCCATGCAGTAAGCGCAGACACGCCTTATTCCTTGTCCAAACGGCCAACGAGAGAGAGTTCGAAACTCGCTCCCATGTATTTAAAATGTGGCCGTACAGCCATGGACACCTGATACCAGCCTGGATCGCCTTCTACATCAGAAACGGTGATTTGAGCTGCACGTAAAGGGCGGCGGCTACGTACTTCTGCAGGCGGGTTTTCCTGGTCAGCGACATACTGCCTAATCCAGCGATTTAGTTCTCGCTCCAGATCCTGGCGCTCTTTCCACGCACCAAGCTGTTCACGCTGGAGTACTTTTACATAGTGTGCCAGACGGTTAATGATGAACATGTAAGGAAGTTGAGTGCCAAGGCGGTAATTGGTTTCGGCGATTTTCCCTTCCCGCGTATTGGGGAATACTTTGCATTTCTGTACTGAGTTTGCCGAGAAGAAAGCGGCATTATCGCTGCCTTTGCGCATGGTCAGCGTGATAAATCCCTCTTCAGCAAGTTCGAACTCGCGACGGTCGGTTATCAGAACTTCGGTTGGGATTTTGGCCTGTAGTTGCCCAAGGGATTCAAACTTATGTACTGGTAAGTCATGCACAGCACCACCACTTTGAGGTCCAATGATATTTGGACACCAGCGATAACGGGCGAAGCTATCCGTCAGGTTACAGGCCATCAGATAGGCCGTATTTCCCCACAGGTAATTATCATGATCACTCTGAATATTTTCATGATAATCAAAGGATTTAACCGGATTATCTTCACTGTCGTAAGGAAGGCGTAACAAGAAACGCGGTGCCGTGAGTCCTAAATATCGTGAGTCTTCTGATTCTCTTAAGGCACGCCACTTGACGTATGCCGGACCTTCGAAAACAGCCTTTAACTCCTTAATGGCAGGAAGTTCAGTAAAGCTTTTGAGGCCAAAGAAGGCAGGTGAGACCGAAGAGATAAATGGCGCATGCGCCATAGCGCCGACGGAACTGACATACTGGAGGAGTTTCATATCCGGGGCAGAGGGTGTAAACGCATAGTTACCAATGACAGCAGCCACCGGCTCTCCGCCAAACTGGCCATAACCGCTCGCGTAGATATGCTTATAGAATCCAGATTGTACAATTTCAGGCGAATACTCAAAATCGTCTAGCAACTCTTCTTTTGTGGCATGCAGGATCGTAATTTTGATGTTTTCTCTGAAATCCGTTCTGTCCACCAGAAGTTTTAATGAACGCCATGAGGATTCCATATTCTGAAACTCGTCAGAATGCAGGATTTCATCCATCTGAGCACTCATTTTTTGGTCGAGTTCAGCGATCATTCTATCAACGATCAACTTATTTACTGGAACATCTTCCTGACCTGACTCCAGTAAATTTGCTATAAATGCTGATATGTCATGCTTAGCAATATCATATCCTTCATCCTCAGGTTGAAGCCTGGCCTGATGCATTATGTGATCAAGTAATGAGGATGACTCGCTTTTTAATTCACCGTTTTGAGTAACACTTTCAACTATCATACGGACACCTTGTTAATTCTCCAGGGAAATTACTCTTTTATGGCGCTATCTTCTTCACGAGCGATACCAAGTTCTTTGAGAAGTTGCGCACGCATTTCGCCATCTGTTAGTAACTTCTGTAGACTTGCCCTGAAAGAAGGAATATTACCCAATGGGCCCTTCAACGCGACCAGAGCCTCTCTTAGGTCAAGTAACTTCTTTAATTCAGGAACTTGTCGTGCCACGTTATCGGGTGAAAACTCTTTGAGCGCATTAATGTTCAACCTGATCGGCAACGCTTCCTCAGCATTGTCCTGCAACCTGTTTTTTACTGAAAAATTCAGTTGTAGGCCAGCCGTCTGCATAACCGAATCAAAGTTATGCTTATTAATTGAGATAGCCTCTCTTTCTTCAATAGCCGAATCTTCTTTACCCCCTTTTAGATCGCCCACGACTAAAATGTTGAGAGGTAATTCGACTTCAGCTTGTTCATCCCCTGTTGCTGGAACATATTTAATATTTATACGTTCTTTGGGTGCGATACTTCCTTCGTATAATTTTTTACTCATCCGCGTTTAACTCCAGTCCATGTAAAGTTCAGCCAGCCTTATAAATGAGTTTTTATAGCATAATTAAAACGCGAGGAAAAATAAGCTTTAATAATTTCAAAGTTTAAAATAAAAAGTTAAATATATAATATTCAATTATTTTATGGATGAGAGAAAAGGTATTCATGCCAAAATGGCATTAAATCTATTCTCAATATTAGCGCTGAGCGTAAAAAAAGAAAAATCTGGAACTTTATGGAAATTATTGAGGGCTTACTAAACAAAAAAGGCGGCAAGCGCCGCCTTAGAGGTCATTTATTGAAGTATTATGCAGCTTTCACGGCATCCGCAATACGGTGAGCAAACTCGGTTACCTGCGCTTCGTCTTCGCCTTCTACCATCACGCGAATCAAAGGTTCAGTTCCGGACTTACGCAACAGCACGCGTCCACGGCTGCCCAGGGCCGCTTCAACGTCAGCCATCACCGCTTTCACGTTCTCATTTTCCAGCGGGTCGCCTTTGCCGGCAGTGAAACGGACGTTGACCAGGATCTGAGGGAACATTTTCATGCCGCTGCAGAGGTCGTGCAGGCTCATATGGTTGCGCGCCATCGCGGCAACCACCTGCAGCGCGGCCACAATACCGTCACCGGTGGTCGTTTTGTCGAGCAGGATCACGTGACCCGAGTTTTCTGCACCGATGCGCCAGCCCTTCTCCTGCAGTTTTTCCAACACATAGCGGTCACCCACTTTCGCGCGGACAAACGGGATACCGAGCTGTTTCAGCGCCAGTTCCAGGCCCATGTTGCTCATCAGCGTCCCCACCGCACCGCCGCGCAGCTGGCCCTGACGCAGGCCTTCGCGTGCAATGATGTAGAGGATCTGATCGCCGTCGACCTTGTTACCGTCGTGGTCAACCATGATCACGCGGTCACCGTCGCCGTCCAGGGCAATACCCAGATCGGCTTTTTCCGCCAGAACGCGCGCCTGCAGGGCACGAACGTCCGTCGCACCAACCTGCTCGTTGATGTTCAGACCATCCGGCTCGCAGCCGATGGCGATCACTTTCGCACCCAGCTCGCGGAAGACGTTTGGCGCAATGTGGTAGGTCGCACCGTTGGCACAGTCCACCACAATTTTAAGGTGGGCCAGGCTCAGCTCATTCGGGAAGGTTCCTTTACAGAATTCGATATAACGACCCGCCGCATCAACGATACGGTTCGCTTTACCCAGATCTGCGGAATCCACACAGGTGATCTCTTTTTCCATTTCGGCTTCAATGGCTTCTTCCACGTCATCCGGCAGCTTGGTGCCATCAATGGAGAAGAATTTAATGCCGTTGTCATAGAACGGGTTGTGAGAAGCCGAGATGACAATTCCCGCTTCCGCACGGAAGGTACGCGTCAGATACGCAACGGCCGGCGTTGGCATTGGGCCCGTAAAGGAGGCGGATAGTCCAGCCGCCGCAAGGCCCGCTTCGAGCGCGGACTCCAGCATATACCCCGAAATACGGGTGTCTTTACCGATAATGATCTTACGGGAACCATGACGCGCCAGCACTTTACCAGCAGCCCAGCCGAGCTTCAGGACAAAATCAGGGGTGATGGGCGCATCGCCTACGCGCCCACGGATACCATCGGTACCAAAATATTTACGATTACTCATAGCGTTTGTTTTCCTTCGCTGCCAGTGTGGCTTCCACCACACGCATGGCTTCTACTGTTTCTTTGACGTCATGGACACGGATAATGTGCGCACCCTGCATCGCTGCAATCACCGCACAGGCAAGGCTGCCGCTCAGGCGTTCGCTCGGCCCCACGTTCAGCAACTGCCCAATCATCGACTTTCTCGACATCCCCACCAGCAGCGGCAGACCAAAGTGATGGAATTCCGATAAGCGCGCAAGCAACGCATAATTGTGTGAGAGATTTTTACCGAAACCGAACCCCGGGTCGAGCAGCAATTTCTCTTTTGGGATACCTGCACGCTCACAGCGTGCGATATGCTCAATAAAGAAGCGATTTACGTCGGCAAAGACATCATCATACTTCGGTGCTTCCTGCATGGTTTTCGGCTGCCCCTGCATGTGCATCAGGCAAACCGGCAGCCCGGTTTCTGCAGCCGCCTCAATCGCTCCCGGCTCTGTGAGCGAACGAATATCATTAATAATGTGAGCGCCCACTCTCGCTACTTCACGAATCACTTCCGGTTTTGAGGTATCAACGGAAATCCAGACTTCAAACCGCTGTGCAATCGCTTCAACTACCGGCACCACGCGCGCCAGCTCTTCTTCCACAGAGACGTCTGCCGCACCAGGGCGCGTCGATTCGCCGCCAACGTCAATGATGGTGGCACCCGCATTAATCATTAAATTTGCGTGCTTAACCGCCTCGATAAGCGTGTTATGCGTGCCGCCGTCAGAGAAGGAGTCAGGGGTAACATTCAGGATCCCCATCACATGGGGATGGGAAAGATCGAGATGCGAGTCCTGAGCGAATAATTTCATGGCGAAATCCCTGGTATCTATGTGGTTAAACAGAAATGAAAAACCCCGGAGCAAGCTCCAGGGTTTGAGGTACGGACAAACGCGTCAACAGCAGTGACTTACTTATCGCCCAGCTGTTCTGACATGGTGTTGCCCGGGTTTGGCGTACGCGGTTCATCAACCGGACGCGGCGCACGCGGGGTGCCATTGTTGTCAGAATTATTGGAAGCGCCTGGGTCTTCCCAGCCCGCTGGCGGACGCACTTCGCGGCGCGCCATCAGGTCGTCAATCTGCGGTGCATCGATGGTCTCATACTTCATGAGTGCATCTTTCATCGAGTGCAGGATGTCCATATTGTCGTTCAGGATCTGGCGAGCACGTGCATAGTTACGCTCAATCAGAGATTTAACTTCCTGATCGATGATACGTGCCGTCTCATCGGACATATGTTTCGCTTTCGCCACGGAGCGGCCCAGGAAGACTTCACCCTCTTCCTCTGCATACAGCAGCGGACCGAGTTTGTCGGAGAAGCCCCACTGCGTCACCATGTTACGCGCCAGGTTTGTCGCGACCTTAATGTCGTTAGACGCACCGGTTGAAACATGTTCCGCACCGTAGATAATCTCTTCGGCCAGACGACCGCCGTAGAGGGTGGAGATCTGACTTTCCAGCTTCTGACGGCTGGCGCTAATCGCGTCGCCTTCAGGCAGGAAGAAGGTCACACCCAGCGCGCGACCGCGCGGAATAATCGTCACTTTATGCACCGGATCGTGCTCCGGCACCAGTCGACCAATAATCGCGTGACCGGCTTCGTGGTACGCCGTGGACTCTTTCTGCGCTTCCGTCATCACCATGGAGCGGCGTTCCGCACCCATCATGATCTTGTCTTTCGCCTTCTCGAACTCCACCATTGATACGACGCGCTTGTTACCGCGAGCGGCAAACAGTGCAGCTTCGTTGACCAGGTTAGCCAGATCGGCACCGGAGAAGCCCGGAGTACCGCGCGCAATGATTGCCGCGTCGATATCTGGCGCCAGCGGTACGCGACGCATGTGAACTTTCAGAATCTGTTCACGACCACGAACATCCGGCAGACCGACAACAACCTGACGGTCAAAGCGGCCTGGACGCAGCAGCGCGGGGTCAAGTACGTCCGGACGGTTAGTCGCCGCGATAACGATGATACCCTCGTTACCTTCGAAGCCGTCCATCTCAACCAGCATCTGGTTAAGGGTCTGTTCACGTTCATCGTGACCACCGCCCAGACCTGCGCCACGCTGGCGGCCTACGGCGTCGATTTCATCGATGAAGATAATGCACGGTGCTGCCTTCTTGGCCTGCTCGAACATGTCACGCACACGAGATGCACCGACACCCACGAACATTTCAACGAAGTCAGAACCTGAAATAGTAAAGAACGGCACCTTCGCTTCACCCGCGATGGCTTTCGCCAGCAGGGTTTTACCGGTACCCGGAGGGCCAACCATCAGCACGCCTTTCGGGATCTTACCGCCCAGCTTCTGGAAACGGCTCGGCTCGCGCAGGTATTCAACCAGTTCACCCACCTCTTCTTTCGCTTCGTCACAACCGGCGACGTCCGCGAACGTGGTCTTGATCTGGTCTTCCGTCAGCATACGCGCCTTGCTCTTACCGAACGACATGGCACCTTTGCCACCGCCGCCCTGCATCTGACGCATAAAGAAGATCCAGACGCCGATAAGAAGCAGCATCGGGAACCAGGAAATGAAGATAGAAGCCAGCAGGCTTGGTTCTTCTGGCGGCTCACCAACCACCTTGACGTTTTTGGTCAGAAGGTTATCAAGCAGCTTAGGATCGTTCACCGGGATGTAAGTCGTGTAACGGTTACTATCTTTCTTGGTAACGTTGATCTCACGTCCGTTGATACGCGCTTCGCGAACCTGGTCCTGATTGACCTCCTGCAGGAAGGTAGAATAATCCACCTTGCGGCCATTCGACTCGCTGGGCCCAAAGCTCTGGAATACTGACATCAGCACAACGGCAATGACCAGCCAGAGTATTAGGTTTTTCGCCATGTCACTCAAGGGATTAACCTCATATTACAACTGTGTTAAAAACAGCGTCAGGATACTCTATATCCAGTTTCATTCAAACTTTCGTCTGAAATCTCCCGGTTATCATTTTCGCCCGGTCGCTACAATATACACTTCACGGGAACGGGCCCGGGAAGAGTCCGGCTTACGAACTTTGACCTTCGCAAACAGGGAGCGAATTTCCTTAAGATACTCCTCGAAACCTTCGCCCTGAAACACCTTCACAACAAAACTACCACCAGGCGCTAGTACATCACGACACATTTCTAACGCTAGCTCCACCAGATACATGGCGCGGGGGATATCCACCGCCGGTGTTCCGCACATATTTGGTGCCATATCTGACATGACTACCTGGACCTTACTGTCACCTACACGATCAAGTAACGCTTTCAGCACTAATTCATCACGAAAGTCGCCCTGAAGGAAGTCGACACCGACGATGGGATCCATTGGTAAAAGATCGCACGCGATGATTCGGCCCGTTCCGCCGATCTGCGTTACCGCATACTGGGACCATCCGCCAGGTGCCGCACCGAGGTCAACCACCGTCATCCCCGGCTTAAAAAGTTTGTCACTTTGCTGTATTTCATCAAGTTTAAACCAGGCACGGGAACGTAACCCCTTTTTCTGTGCCTGTTGAACATATTTATCGCTAAAGTGTTCCTGAAGCCAGCGGCTGGAGCTGGCAGAACGCTTTTTACCTGTCATTTAACATTTCCGTCGTGGTTCATCGTTACTTGCCTGTGACGTAAATTTCTACGCAGCTATTTGGCGATATAAGGGAGATGGCGGTAGAATGAACCGTTTTCAATCCCAACGTAAGCAAAAATATACGATGAATCTGAGTACTAAACAAAAACAGCACCTTAAGGGTCTGGCACATCCGCTCAAGCCTGTAGTGATGCTTGGCAACAATGGTTTGACCGAAGGGGTGCTTGCCGAGATTGAACAAGCGCTGGAACACCACGAGCTGATCAAGGTGAAAATCGCCTCTGAAGACAGAGACACTAAAAACCTGATCGTGGAAGCCATCGTGCGCGAAACCGGCGCCTGTAATGTACAGGTCATCGGTAAAACGCTGGTGCTCTACCGCCCATCTAAAGAGCGTAAAATCTCGCTGCCACGCTAAGGATATCCTGAATCAAACACATTTTCTGTGTGAAACGAGGGATTTCTGTCAGCAGGCGAGCAAAATGCCATGCTCCTTGAGTTGATAAAAGGCCGCTATGCGGCCTTTTTCTTTTCTTTACAATGTATCAACATCTTAGTAGAGAAGCGAATTACAGGTATTCAACCTTAATAATTTCGTATTCCACTTCACCGCCAGGGGTGCGGATGGTGACCACATCGTCCTGCTCTTTGCCAATCAGGCCGCGAGCAATCGGCGAGTTCACTGAAATCAGGTTCTGTTTGAAGTCTGCTTCATCATCGCCCACGATGCGATAGGTCTGCTCTTCGTCGTTGTCCAGGTTGAGCACGGTAACGGTAGAGCCAAAGATCACACGCCCATTGTTCGGCATTTTGGTGATATCGATAACCTGTGCGTTAGACAGTTTGGCTTCGATATCTTTAATGCGCCCTTCACAGAAACCCTGCTGTTCACGCGCGGCGTGGTATTCAGCGTTCTCTTTCAGGTCGCCATGCTCGCGCGCATCCGCGATAGCGGCGATGATTTCAGGGCGACGCACGGATTTCAGGAAATCCAGCTCTTCGCGCAGTTTTTCGGCACCACGTAAGGTCATCGGAATAGCTTGCATTTGTTATACCTCTTAAACATTCCTGTTGGGAGCAGTGTTCCCTGCTCCTGCCCCCCGAAGCGGGCAAGAAGCAAAAAGAAAACCGACCCGGGAGCAACGCCCCAGGTCAGCAGCAATTTTTCAATTTGATATGCATTTTACCGCGAAGTTCACTATGGGTCATCGTTTACTTTGCAGTGCCATGCACCGTAGTATGACGGTTTGTTTTCGGGTTGTTAGCGCGAGATTATGCGATTTTCCAGATTTATCATCGGATTGACTACCAGTTTAACGTTCGCCGCCCAGGCCGCGAACGTTGATGAGTACATTAATCAGCTCCCCGCAGGCGCGAACCTCGCCCTGATGGTGCAGAAGGTTGGCGCGCCGGCTCCGGAGATTGACTATCACAGTCAACAGATGGCGCTGCCTGCCAGTACCCAAAAGGTGATCACTGCCCTCGCCGCCCTGCTCCAGCTCGGGCCCGACTTCCGCTTTACGACCACGCTCGAAACCAAAGGTAACGTCGAGGCTGGCGAACTGAAAGGCGATCTTATCGCCCGTTTTGGCGGCGATCCGACCTTTAAGCGCCAGGATATCCGCAACATGGTTGCGGTGCTGAAAAAATCTGGCGTACAGAAAATCGAGGGTAACGTGCTGATCGATACCTCCATTTTTGCCAGCCACGATAAAGCGCCCGGCTGGCCGTGGAACGACATGACCCAGTGCTTTAGCGCCCCGCCCGCCGCCGCGATTGTTGACCGTAACTGCTTCTCGGTTTCGCTTTACAGCGCGCCAAAGCCCGATGATTTAGCGTTTATCCGCATCGCGTCCTACTATCCGGTGACCATGTTTAGCCAGGTTCGCACGCTGGCGAAAGGATCCCCGGATGCGCAGTACTGTGAACTTGACGTTGTGCCGGGCGATCTTAACCGCTTCACGCTTACCGGCTGCCTGACGCAGCGCGCCGATCCCCTGCCGCTGGCCTTTGCGATACAGGATGGTGCAAGCTATGCGGGCGCCATTCTGAAGGATGAACTGAAACAAGCGGGCATCACCTACACCGGCACGCTGCTTCGTCAGACGCAGGTCAACCAGCCCGGTACGGTCGTCGCCAGCAAACAGTCTCCTCCGCTGCACGACCTGCTGCGAATCATGCTGAAAAAGTCAGACAACATGATTGCCGACACGGTGTTCCGCATGATTGGTCACGCCCGTTTCGGCGTGCCGGGCACCTGGCGCGCGGGGTCAGATGCGGTTCGTCAGATCCTCCGCCAGCAGGCGGGGATCGATCTGGGGAATACCATCGCCGTCGATGGCTCCGGACTATCGCGCCATAACTTGATCTCTCCGGCCACGATGATGCAGGTACTTCAGTACATTGCACAGCATGACACTGAGCTAAACTTTATTTCGATGCTGCCGCTGGCCGGGCATGACGGCACACTGCAGTACCGCGCCGGGCTTCACGCTGCCGGCGTGGACGGCAAAGTTTCCGCTAAAACAGGCTCACTGCAGGGGGTCTATAACCTTGCAGGCTTCATCACCACCGCCAGCGGACAGCGCATGGCATTCGTGCAGTATCTTTCCGGCTATGCCGTCGAACCGACCGACCAGCGCAATCGTCGTATTCCGCTTGTTCGCTTCGAAAGCAGGCTTTATAAGGACATCTACCAGAATAACTAGCGATGAAACTACTTATAGTTGAAGACGATCTGTTATTGCAGGAAGGGCTGGCGCTGGGGCTGGCGAACGAAGGGTACGCCCTCGACTGTGCCGGCACCGCAGCAGAGGCGGACGCCCTGATTCAGAGCGGCGAATACAGTCTGGTGATCCTCGATTTGGGCTTGCCGGATAAAGACGGCGCCACGCTGCTCAGCCAATGGCGACGCCGCGGTATCGCCAATCCGGTCTTGATCCTGACGGCGCGCGATGCCATTGAAGATCGTATCACCGGCCTCGACGCAGGCGCAGATGATTACCTGGTGAAGCCTTTTGCGCTCGCGGAGCTGCAGGCTCGGGTGCGAGCGTTAATTCGCCGCTATCAGGGGCATAGTGATAACTTACTGACCGACGGCGATATTACCCTGAATCTGCAAACCCAGCAGGTATTGCGTCAGGATCAGGCCGTAGAGGTGACGCCAAAAGAGTTCGCCTTGCTTACGCGTCTGATCATGCGCAGCGGACAAACGGTGCACAGAGAGACGCTCCAGCAGGATATCTACTCCTGGCAGGACGATCCCGGCTCAAATACCCTTGAGGTCCATATCCACAACCTGCGGCGTAAGCTCGGCAAGGACAGGATCAAAACCGTTCGCGGCGTCGGCTATCGTCTGGAGAGCCAGAAATGAACAGCATGCGTCGGCGTCTGATGGTGCTGCTGGCGGTCATTCTGTTATTTTTCCAGCTGATAAGCGTCATCTGGCTATGGCACGAAAGCCGCGAGCAGATTAGTTTTCTGGTCAGTGAAACGCTGTCGGCGAAAGCCCGCAATAACCATGTTGAGAAAGAGATCCGCGAGGCAATCGCCTCTCTTCTGGTCCCTTCTCTGGTGATGGTCGGCTTCACCCTGCTCTTCTCCTTCTGGGCGGTCACCTGGATAACCCGGCCGCTGAATAAACTCCGCGACAGCCTCGCTAACCGTTCGGCCGATAACTTAACGCCGCTGCCGATGTATTCCGACATGGAGGAAATCGGCGCGGTGACGACCTCCCTGAACCAGCTTCTCGCCCGGCTGGACAATACCATTCAACAGGAGCGTCTCTTCACCGCAGACGCCGCGCACGAGCTCCGAACGCCTCTTGCCGGTATCCGGCTCCATCTTGAGCTGATGGCGCAGTCGGGCGCGCCACAGGCCGCAACGCTGATTAGCCGTATCGATCAGCTTATGCATACCGTTGAGCAACTGCTGATGCTGGCCCGTGCGGGGCAGGCAATGGCCAGCGGCCACTACGAAACCGTTAACTGGACGGAAAATATCATTGAACCGCTCGGCCTGGGGCATGAAGCCAAAGAGCATACGGTGATTTGGCCCGCTAAAAGCGCCCTCACGGTTCAGGGAGACGCTGTGCTCCTGCGCCTGATGCTGCGCAACCTGCTGGAGAATGCCGGACGCTACAGTCCGGCAGGGACAACAATTACGGTGACATTAACCGAGGTCGACGGGGGAACGCAGATTAGCGTTATCGATCAGGGGCCGGGGATTGATGAAGCGCACAGACAGTCAATTACCGAGCCGTTCCGCCGTCTTGACCAGCGCTACGGCGGCAGCGGTCTGGGCCTGAGCATCGTGCAGCGCATCGTGCAGCTTCACCGCGGCAGGCTGACGCTTGAGAATGGCGCTGAAGGCGGTTTAATCGCCAGCTGCTGGCTTCCCTCAACGCTGGAATAGAAAAAGCCCCCATGATGGGGGCCTGGACAGCTGTTAGTGCTTGTAGATGAACTCGACGCCTTCTTCGTCGTCTTCATCCCAGTCATCGTCCCAGTCTTCATCGTCTTCTTCCGCTTCCAGCTCTTCGAGCTGCTGGCGGTGGTAGTCATCCCACATGAATTCGACTTTTTCAGGCTGTTTAGCTTCTTCCGCCTGAACGATTGGGTTCTCGATGATGAAGGTCATCACATCCCAGCAGAGATCTTTCACGCCAACCTGGCTTGCCGCAGAGATCAGGTAGTACTTATCTTCCCAACCCATCGCTTCAGCAATCGCTTTGGCTTTGGCTTCCGCTTCGGCTTTGTCCATCAGGTCGATCTTGTTGAAGACCAGCCAGCGTGGTTTATTTGCCAGTTTTTCGCTGTATTTTTCCAGCTCACCAACGATGATGCGCGCGTTTTCAACCGGATCGGAACCGTCGATAGGATCGATATCGATGAGGTGCAGCAGCACGCGGCAACGCTCAAGGTGTTTCAGGAAGCGAATACCCAGACCCGCGCCTTCCGCAGCGCCTTCAATCAGGCCCGGAATATCGGCGACCACAAAGCTCTTCTCGTTATCCATACGGACAACGCCCAGGCTTGGTACCAGCGTGGTAAACGGATAGTCCGCCACTTTTGGTTTCGCCGCAGAGACGGCGCGAATGAACGTCGATTTACCGGCGTTTGGCATACCCAGCATGCCCACGTCAGCCAGAAGCATCAGCTCCAGCTGCAGGTCGCGCTTATCGCCCGGCGTACCCATCGTTTTCTGACGCGGGGTACGGTTAACGGAAGATTTGAAACGGCTGTTACCCAGACCGTGCCAGCCGCCTTTCGCCACCATCAGGCGCTGACCGTGCTTGGTCATGTCACCCATGGTTTCACCGGTGCCCTGGTCAATCACGCGCGTACCGACCGGAACTTTAATGGTCACGTCTTTACCGCGTTTACCGGTACAGTCACGGCTCTGGCCGTTCTGGCCACGTTCAGCGCGGAAAGATTTTTCGAAACGGTAGTCGATCAGCGTGTTGAGGTTCTCATCCGCCTCCAGCCACACGTCACCACCATCCCCGCCGTCGCCGCCATCAGGGCCGCCACGAGGGATATACTTTTCACGGCGGAAGCTCACGCAACCATTGCCGCCATCACCAGCCACGACCAGGATCGTCGCTTCATCAACAAACTTCATTTTACTCTCCGTAACTCATTCGCCTGAGCGGGGGACCACTACAACCGCTTCATTTTTGCGCCAACGTCCCCAAAGACGATGACCAATGGCGGAATACATCGCGCCCGCAACCACGACAAACGCACCGAGATAGCCCAACAGGTTGAGCATCGGTCTGACGAAGACATCGGGCCAGGCCATTGATAACAAATCTGAAAATAACAGCGTAAACAGCGGGGTAAGCGTGATTAACGCGCTCACCTGAGCTGCCTGCCAGCGCGCCATCGCCTCGGCCAGCGCGCCATAGCCAACCAGCGTGTTGAGCCCACAAAAAATGAGGCACGCCAGCTGCCAGTCGCTAAGCTGGGCAATCACACCCGGCTTCGCTAACGGCAGCAACGCTATTGTACACAAAGTGTACAGCAAAAAGAGGATCTGCTGTGAGGCAAGTCGGCGCAATAACACCTTTTGTGCGACGCCATAGCTCACCCAGACCGTTGCTGCCCCCACACCAAAAATTACACCCCATGTGTAATCCGTCAGGCGGGTAAAAATTTCTATCAGACTGGTGTTGAAGAACATCACCAGACCGCACAACAGCATGCTCGCCCCGATAATCTGGGTACCGCGCATCTTTTCCTTGAGGATAAAGACGCTGGCAACCATCATGCCCACCGGTGAAAGCTGACCTATCACCTGCGACGCCGTGGGGCTGAGATATTGCAGGGAAGAGCTGAACAGGATGAAGTTACCGAACAGACCGCCCGTCGCGATAGCCAGCAACACCAGCCAGCGCGGTTTACGGAAGAGCCGCAGGGGAGGAAGCTTACCTTTGACGGCCAGAATGGCCCCGAGGCCGATGCTTGCCATCAGAAAGCGATAAAAGACCACCGTAGGCGGCTCCATCACTTCCAGTACCTGCTTCATTGCAATTGGCAGCGCACCCCAACACATTGCCGTAGTGAGCGCCAAAAGAATTCCTATGCCGGCCTGCTGCTTCATGCCCGTTTTCCCTACAGAAAAAATTACCGGGTTTCCAATGTAAAAAGCCCCGCAACAGGTTGCGGGGCTTTAATCCGTTACCGGACCGAGAAAACCTTACTCAGCAACGATGCTGATGTATTTACGGTTGTTCGGGCCTTTAACTTCAAATTTCACTTTACCGTCTGCTTTAGCAAACAGAGTGTGGTCACGACCGCAACCTACGTTGTTGCCAGCGTGGAATTTGGTACCACGTTGACGAACGATGATGCTACCCGCCAGAACGGATTCGCCACCGAAACGCTTAACGCCCAGGCGTTTAGCTTCTGAATCGCGACCGTTACGTGTGGAGCCGCCAGCCTTTTTATGTGCCATTTAAATCTCTCCTCAGGTCTTAGGCGCTGATGCCAGTAATTTTCACATCAGTGAACCACTGACGGTGGCCCTGCTGCTTACGGTAGTGCTTACGACGACGAAACTTAACGATTTTAACTTTCTCGCCACGACCGTGTGCAACAACTTCAGCTTTGATAACGCCGCCATCAACGAAAGGAACGCCGATTTTGACTTCTTCACCGTTTGCGATCATCAGAACTTCTGCGAACTCAACAGATTCGCCAGTTGCGATGTCCAGCTTTTCCAGGCGAACGGTCTGACCTTCGCTTACTCGGTGTTGTTTACCACCACTTTGGAAAACCGCGTACATATAAACTCCGCTTCCGCGCACGTCCTCGTATGAATCAGAGTGCGCTATAAATATTCACAATAGGGCGCGAATATTACGCAAAACGCGAGCCTTTGACAAGTGCTACCGTCAATACATGAAGAAAAAAAACACAACACGTACGGTAACGTTTATCTGAGCCGTTTTTTCAGTACAATCAGCGCTACTATTGATAAACCGAAACCCTTCGTTACCCCATTGAAGATGGGAACAACAGGATAAAAAGCCCGGCTTTTGCGATGAATCTAGAAAAAATCAACGAGTTAACCGCGCAAGATATGGCGGGTGTGAATGCAGCAATCCTGGAGCAACTCAACTCTGACGTTCAGCTGATTAATCAGTTGGGCTATTACATTGTCAGCGGCGGTGGTAAACGCATTCGTCCGATGATCGCCATACTGGCTGCCAGAGCCGTTGGTTATCAGGGAAATGCCCACATCACGATCGCAGCGCTCATCGAATTTATTCACACGGCAACGCTTCTGCATGACGATGTGGTGGATGAATCGGATATGCGTCGTGGCAAAGCCACGGCAAACGCCGCGTTCGGCAACGCAGCCAGCGTCCTGGTGGGGGATTTTATCTATACCCGCGCCTTCCAGATGATGACCAGCCTGGGTTCTCTGAAAGTGCTGGAAGTGATGTCCGAAGCCGTAAACGTGATTGCTGAAGGCGAAGTGCTGCAGCTGATGAACGTCAACGACCCAGACATTACCGAAGAAAACTACATGCGCGTTATTTACAGCAAAACCGCGCGCCTGTTTGAAGCGGCGGCCCAGTGTTCCGGCATTCTGGCTGACTGTACCGAAGCACAGGAAAAAGGCCTGCAGGACTATGGCCGCTATCTGGGTACGGCCTTCCAGCTGATTGATGATTTGCTGGACTACAGTGCCGACGGCGAGACGCTCGGCAAAAACGTCGGCGACGACCTCAACGAAGGCAAGCCGACCCTGCCGCTGCTCCATGCGATGCGCAACGGAACCGCGGAACAGGCGAAAATGATCCGTGAAGCGATCGAGCAGGGAAATGGCCGCCATCTCCTGGAACCTGTACTGGAAACCATGGCTATCTGCGGATCGCTGGAGTGGACGCGTCAGCGTGCTGAAGAAGAAGCCGATAAAGCCATCGAAGCTCTCCAGGTTATTCCCGACAGCCCGTGGCGCGACGCACTGATTGGTCTTGCCCACATCGCCGTTCAGCGCGACCGTTAATCCCTCCTTGCTTCTCCCCGCAACCACGCCGGGGAGAAGCAAGTACACTCCAGTAAATTCCGCATTCATGTAAATTCATCGGTTTAGAGACCGCATGAATAAAGCCGTGTCTTATTCTGAATATCCCGTCAAGTAACGCGAACTTTTTAGAACAAAAGTTTGAAATGGGTATAGTAAACCCCGTCGTTTCAGAAGAAACGGCGTAGGTGAATCCGAACTTAAGGACAGCGTTATGGATACGAAGTTTATCGACTGGCACACGGCTGATATTATTGCCGCACTGCGCAAAAGAGGCACGTCACTGGCAGCAGAGTCCCGCCGCCATGGACTGAGTTCTTCAACTCTGGCAAATGCCCTCACCCGCCCCTGGCCCAAGGGAGAATTAATTATCGCGACGGCGCTGGATACGCATCCGTGGATAATTTGGCCTTCGCGCTACCACGATCCCATTACCCATGAATTTATCGACAGATCGCGCATGATTCGTCAGAGAAAAGTAAAAAAAGAACCGCAGGAATAACGCATTTTTGACAGGAACAGCAACCCCCCGGTCATCTCTGGCAGGGGGCTGCCGGAACGATTACTCGCCCTTCACACGCTCGATGTTGGCACCCAGCGCGCGCAGTTTATCTTCGATACGCTCATAACCGCGATCGATGTGATAGATACGATCCACGATCGTTGTGCCTTCCGCGATACAACCCGCCAGCACCAGGCTTGCAGACGCACGCAGATCGGTTGCCATCACCTGAGCACCTGACAGTTTCTCCACGCCATGGCAAATCACGGTATTACTTTCGATCTCAGCATGCGCGCCCATACGGATCAGCTCCGGTACGTGCATAAAGCGGTTTTCGAAAATGGTTTCTGTGATGAAGCCGGTACCTTCGGCGACCAGGTTCAGCAAGGTGAACTGCGCCTGCATATCGGTCGGGAACGCCGGATGCGGCGCCGTACGCACATTGACCGCTTTTGGACGCTGGCCGTGCATATCAAGGCTGATCCAGTCTTCACCGATTTCGATATCTGCACCCGCATCACGCAGCTTCGCCAGCACCGCATCCAGCGTATCTGGCTGCGCGTTACGACAAACAATCTTGCCGCCAGAGATCGCCGCGGCAACCAGGAAGGTACCGGTTTCGATACGGTCCGGCAGCACGCGGTAAACACCACCGCCCAGGCGCTCAACGCCCTCGATAGTGATACGGTCGGTACCCTGACCGGTGATCTTCGCACCCAGCGCCACGAGGAAGTTGGCGGTGTCCACAATTTCCGGTTCGCGCGCGGCGTTTTCGATGATAGTGGTACCTTCAGCCAGCGTCGCCGCAGACATAATGGTCACCGTTGCGCCCACGCTCACTTTGTCCATGACAATGTGCGCGCCTTTCAGACGGCCATTAACGGACGCTTTAACGTAACCTTCTTCCAGCTTGATCTCTGCGCCCAGTTTCTCCAGACCAAAGATGTGCAGGTCAACCGGACGCGCACCGATGGCGCAGCCGCCCGGCAGAGAGACCTGCCCCTGACCAAAACGCGCCACCAGCGGCCCAAGCGCCCAGATGGATGCACGCATGGTTTTCACCAGATCGTAAGGGGCAGAGAAGTTGTTCACCTTGCTGGCGTCGATCCAGACGGAACCGTTACGCTCAACTTTCGTGCCCAGCTGGGTGAGCAGCTTCATGGTGGTGTCGATATCTTTCAGCTTCGGTACGTTCTGAATTTCTACCGGCTCTTCCGCGAGCAGCGCAGCGAAGAGGATTGGCAGCGCGGCGTTTTTCGCGCCAGAAATTGTGACTTCGCCCTGGAGACGCGTTGGCCCCTGTACACGAAATTTATCCATTGTGTGCTCTCTTATAAATTCAACCGTGCTGCGGGCCTGTCGCCCTCAGCTCAAAAACCGTTTAGTTTGCGATCGCGTGCCCACTCTTGCGGGGTGAACGCTTTAATCGACAGGGCGTGGATGCGGTTATCCGCAATATATTCCATCAGCGGCGCGTACACAGCCTGCTGCTTCTTCACACGGCTCATACCGTCGAACATCTCACCCACAGCAATAACCTGGAAGTGACTGCCATCGCCAGTGACGTGGGCTTCCTGAAGGGAGAGTGCGTTCATCAGCACTGTCTGGATTTCATGATTTTCCATGGGCTCTTAATCATCTGATAGTGAAAACAAGCCAAACATCTTAGAGCAAAGTGGCGCGGTCATAAACAAGCAAAAAGCCCCGACGATGAAACTGTCAGGGCTTTAGGAAGTAACGCACTGAAAATATTAACGAGGCAGGACGTCCTGAGGCAGATTGTAGAGCTGCGCAAGGGTGACGACATTATCGCTCGCGCCGTGAAGCGTGACGCGAGCCCCCTGCTTTTTCCCTACCGCAACCAGATGGGCAAGCAGCGCCACACCCGCCGTATCCACCCGCGAGACGTCGGTTAAATCAATAATCGTCACGCCCTGCATCGCTTCATGGCGTTTGTCCCACAGTGGGTTCAGCAGATCCTGATCCAGCTCACCGGACAGCTTTAACGTCTCGCCTTCACGCGACCAGCTGAGTTGCTGTGACATTACTTCTTCTCGTCCAGGGTAATTTTCTGACGAGCAATGGACTGCAGCTGCGCGGTCAGGCCATCAATGCCTTTGGTACGCAGCAGGTCGCTCCATTCGTTCTGTTTGGTGGTGATCATGCTTACCCCTTCGGCAATCATGTCATACGCCTGCCAGTGACCGGTCTGGCTGTTTTTACGCCACTGGAAATCCAGACGCACCGGCGGACGACCGTTTGGATCGCTGATTGTCACGCGGATAGGGATGATAGTCGCATCGCCCAGCGGCTGCTCAGGCGCAATCTGATAGGTCTGACCGTGGTACATCGCCAGCGCCTGACCATACGCCTGCTTCAGGTATTCACGGAACGCGGCAAAGTACGCATCACGCTGCGCAGGGGTGGCGTCTTTGTAATAGCGGCCCAGCACCAGCGCACCCGCGTACTTAATCTGCACATACGGCAGCAGCTCCTGGTCAACGACGTCACGCAGATAATCAGGATTAGCACGAATTTTAGGCTGTTCGTTTTTAAGACGATCGAAGGTCTTCTTCGCCGCTTCGTCCATCAGTTTGTACGGGTTACTCTGATCCGCAGCATGAGCCGCGGTGAGAGGAGCGATGACCAGCATGGCAACCATTAACAGTCGTTTAAACATGAATGACTTCTCCTGATATTAATTCGCCGCACCTGGGGTCGGTGCCGCATTGGTATGGTCTTCACTCTGCGCAGGGGCATTGTCAGACTTTTTATCATCCCCTTTACTGTTGTAAAGGAACTGACCAATCATATCTTCCAGCACCATGGCGGACTTGGTGTCCTGGATAACGCTACCGTCTTTAAGGATAGTCGTTCCCAGCTCGGGGTCTTCAAAGCCGACGTTAAGCGCCAGATATTGTTCGCCCAGCAGCCCGGAAGTACGGATAGAAAGGGAGCTGGTGTCCGGAATGTGGTTGTAACGCTCTTCGATATCCATCGCGACGCGCGGCAGATAGGTTTTCTCATCAAGAGTAATGTCAGTTACGCGTCCTATCACCACGCCGCCGATGCGGACCGGTGAACGCGCCTTCAGCCCGCCGATGTTATCGAAGGTGGCATAGATGCGATACGTCGGCTCGGTGCGCACTGAGGTGATATCCGCCGCTCTCAGGCAGATAAACAGCGCGGCCAGCAGCGCCAGCAGCAGGAATACACCGACCCAAATTTCATTTTTTCTCGTTTGCATGAACTCAATTCCCAAACATCAGTGCGGTGAGCACAAAATCCAGGCCCAGTACGGCCAGCGACGAATGTACGACTGTACGTGTAGTGGCGCGGCTAATGCCCGCCGACGTTGGGATTGCATCGTAACCGTTGAACAATGCAATCCAGGTGACCGTAATGGCAAAGACCACGCTTTTAATCAGGCAGTTAACCAGATCCATTCGCAGGTCAATGGCGTCCTGCATCGCGGACCAGAAGAAACCGGCATCAATGCCTTTCCAGTGCACGCCAACCAGCGAACCGCCCCAGATACCCACCGCGACGAACAGAATCGTTAACAGCGGTAAAGAGATGACTCCCGCCCAGAAACGCGGCGAGATGACGCGACGCAGCGGATCGACCGCCATCATCTCCATGCTGGAGAGCTGCTCGGTCGCTCGCATCAGGCCAATTTCAGCCGTTAATGCCGACCCCGCGCGCCCGGCGAACAGCAGCGCCGCCACAACCGGCCCCAGTTCACGCAGCAGCGAGAGTGCCACCAGCATCCCGAGGCTGGTTTCTGCACTGTAGGTTGTCAGAACCAGATAGCCCTGCAGCCCAAGCACCATACCGATAAACAGACCGGAGACAATAATGATGAGCATCGACAGCACGCCGACATTATAAAGCTGCCGCACCAGCAGCGGCGCGTGCTTACGGAATTCCGGCTTGCCGACCAGCGCGTTGAATAACATCAATCCGGCGCGCCCGAACGTCCTGATGGTTTTTATGCCACGGTGTCCGAGAGCGGCCAACGCATTTAGCAGCATGAGTGGCTTAACTCCCTATTCCCAGTAAATCGTCACGATAGTCGCCCGCCGGGTAGCGGAACGGCACGGGGCCATCTGCAATACCGTCAAGGAACTGCCGCACGCGCGGATCGCAATTTTCCTGCAGCGCCTGGGCGCTGCCGTGTGCGACGATCTTTTTGTCCGCCACAATATAGGCGTAATCGGCAATGCTCAATACTTCCGGTACATCGTGAGAGACCACAATGCAGGTGACGCCAAGCGCGCTGTTCAGTTCAGAGATGAGCTTCACCAGCACGCCCATCGTGATGGGATCCTGTCCAACAAACGGTTCGTCGAACATGATGAGATCGGGTTCTAATGCAATCGCGCGTGCCAGCGCGGCGCGACGCGCCATCCCGCCGGACAGTTCGGAAGGCATCAGCTTCGCGGCGCCCCGCAAACCGACGGCTTCGAGCTTCATCATTACCGTGCTTTTCAGCAGTTCAGGCGGCAGGCGGGTATGCTCGCGCAGCGGATAGGCCACGTTATCAAAGACGTTCATGTCGGTGAATAAGGCGCCCGACTGAAAGAGCATGCTCATGCGTTTGCGGACAGTATACAGGCGCGAGCGCGACATCTCCGGGATGTTTTCGCCATCAAAGAGGATTTCACCGCTATCCGGTGGGATCTGCCCACCAATAAGGCGCAGCAGGGTCGTTTTACCGATCCCGGACGGCCCCATGATGGCAGTGATCTTGCCACGCGGTACGGTCAACGAAATATCGTCAAATATCAATCTGTTGGCGCGAGAAAAACTCACACCGCGAACATCGACTAAATTCGCCATCGTTTGGCTCATTTATGGTTCCTTTATTACCCTGCTCACGTTAAGGCATGCCGACTGAATCAGCCCTCAACTGCGCATTTTTACAGAATAATAGCCGTTGAGGTTAGCGAAAGCTGGCATTTGTTTTACTTTTCCGGCGCATAAAGTCAAAATTAGGAATTCGTTACGCCTCAGACTGTATGCAGTCCAGCCATTCCCGCGCGATGGACCGACGAGTATACCTGAAGAAAGGACTTTTGATGCTTTTAGCAACAGCACTGTTAATAATTGGTTTACTTTTGGTGGTCTACAGTGCTGACCGTTTAGTGTTTGCTGCATCTATCTTCTGTCGTCTGACGGGCGTGCCGCCTGTCGTCATCGGGATGACCGTGGTCAGCGTGGGAACGTCACTTCCTGAAATCATCGTCTCCGTTACGGCTTCGCTGCATGGTCAGTTAGACCTCGCGGTAGGCACCGCGATTGGCTCTAACATCGTCAATATACTCTTGATTTTAGGCCTGGCCGCCCTGCACCATCCATTTCGCGTGCATTCTGATGTTCTGCGCCGTGAATTGCCGCTAATGTTAATTGTAAGTCTGCTGGCAGGCTGCGTATTTTACGATGGGGTACTGAGCTACAGCGACGGCATTTTCCTGCTGGCGCTGGCCGTCATTTGGCTGCTGTATAGTGTTAAAATCGCCCGTCTGGCTGAGAAACAGGGCCAGGACAGCCTCACGCGCGAGCAGGTTGCCGAACTGCCGCGGGAAGGCACGCTGCCTGTCGCCCTGCTCTGGCTTGGCGTTGCGCTGATCATCATGCCGATGGCCACGCGCATGGTCGTGGATAACGCGACGGTGCTGGCGAACTATTTCGCCATCAGTGAACTGACCATTGGGCTGACGGTGATTGCCATCGGTACAAGCCTGCCGGAGCTGGCCACGGCCATTGCCGGAGCGCGTAAAGGCGAGGATGACATTGCCATTGGTAATATCATCGGTTCTAACATTTTTAATATCGCCATTGTGATGGGTCTGCCGGCCCTGATTACGCCAGGGCCCTTTAATCCTCTGGCGTTCTCACGCGACTACGGCGTGATGTTATTGGTCAGCGTGATATTTGCCCTGCTCTGCTGGCGGCGGCAACGACAGATCGGCAAAGGCGCAGGCGCGCTGCTGACGGGTGGATTTATCGTATGGATGGCGATGCTGTACTGGCTCTCGCCTCTTCTCTCTGGGTAAACGGAAACGCATTATGTCGCAAATAGAATTGCAGCCGGGTTTTGACTTTCAGAAGGCAGGCAAAGAGGTTCTGGAGATTGAACGTGAAGGTCTGGCGCAGTTAGATCAGTACATTAATCAGGATTTTAGTCTGGCTTGTGAGAAGATGTTCTACTGTGCCGGTAAAGTCGTGGTGATGGGGATGGGCAAATCCGGCCACATTGGACGCAAAATGGCGGCCACGTTTGCCAGCACCGGAACCTCCTCCTTCTTTGTCCATCCGGGGGAAGCCGCGCACGGTGACCTGGGTATGGTGACGCCGCAGGATATCGTCATCGCGCTGTCCAACTCCGGTGAGTCCAATGAAATTCTGGCGCTGATCCCGGTGCTGAAGCGACTGCAGGTACCGCTTATTTGCATGACCAGCCGTCCAGAAAGTAGCATGGCGCGTGCAGCCGATATTCACCTGTGCGTGAAAGTGCCCAAGGAGGCCTGTCCGCTCGGCCTGGCGCCGACGTCGAGCACCACCGCCGCGCTGGTAATGGGGGATGCGCTTGCCGTCGCGCTGCTGGAAGCCCGCGGTTTTACGCCGGAAGATTTCGCGCTTTCCCACCCGGGCGGTGCGCTGGGGCGCAAGCTGCTGCTGCGGGTAAACGATATTATGCACACCGGGGATGAGATCCCTCACGTCAGTAAAGAGGCCTCCCTGCGTGATGCGCTGCTGGAGATCACCCGCAAGAATTTGGGTATGACGGTGGTGTGCGACGATCTCATGAAAATTCAGGGGATCTTCACCGATGGCGACCTGCGTCGCGTATTTGACATGGGTGTCGATGTCCGCACGCTCGGCATTGCCGATGTGATGACGCCGGGCGGTATCCGCGTGCGTCCGGGTACGCTGGCAGTGGATGTGCTGAACCTGATGCAGTCCCGCCATATCACCTCCGTTATGGTTGCCGATGGCGACCAGTTGCTGGGTGTGGTACATATGCATGATCTGCTGCGCGCAGGCGTAGTGTAATGAAGGATAAGACAATGAGTAATGCGGGTGCATCCCTTGCAACCTGTTATGGCCCGGTGAGTACCCAAATGATGGCAAAGGCGGAAAACATTCGTCTGCTCATCCTGGATGTGGATGGGGTACTCTCCGACGGCCTGATCTACATGGGCAATAGCGGTGAAGAGCTGAAAGCGTTTAACGTTCGCGACGGCTACGGTATCCGCTGTGCGCTCACCTCCGGTATTGAGGTGGCGATCATCACCGGGCGAAACGCTAAACTGGTAGAAGATCGCTGTGAAACCTTAGGCATTACCCATCTTTATCAGGGTCAATCCGATAAAATGGCGGCGTTTAGGGATTTACTGGGTAAACTGGCTATCGCACCGGAAAACGTGGCCTACGTCGGGGACGATCTCATTGACTGGCCCGTGATGGCTGAAGTCGGGCTGAGTATCGCCGTTGCGGATGCGCATCCGCTGCTGATCCCGCGCGCGGACTACGTTACCCACATTAACGGTGGCCGCGGTGCCGTCCGTGAAGTCTGCGATCTGCTTCTGCTGGCGCAGGGCAAGCTTGATGAGGCCAAAGGGCAATCGATATGAGTAAAACCAGACGTTGGATTATCATTTTGCTTGCGCTTGTCGCCCTGGTATTGATTGGCGTGAACCTTGCCGATCGCGACGAAACGCAAACGGAAGCGATCAACAATAACGATCCAACCTATAAAAGCGATCACAGCGACACCGTGGTCTATAGCCCGGAAGGCGCGCTGAACTATCGCCTGATTGCTCAGCATGTTGAATATTTTTCAGATGACGGTGTTTCATGGTTTACCCAGCCCGTCATGACCACATTTGATAAAGACAAAGTGCCGACGTGGTCAATTAAGTCAGATCGGGCAAAACTGACAAATGACCGTATGCTTTATCTGTATGGCCACGTTGAAGTCAACGCCCTGACCGCTGACTCGCAACTGCGAAAAATTACGACGGATAATGCCCAAATCAACCTGGTTACCCAGGACGTGACCTCGCAAGATCTGGTCACACTGTATGGCACAACATTTAATTCCAGCGGTTTGAGAATGCGCGGGAACTTACGCAGCAAAAACGCCGAGCTGATTGAAAAGGTTAGAACCTCCTATGAAATTCAAAACAAACAAACTCAGCCTTAAAGTAATTATCGCCAGCGCGATGCTGGCGACCAGTCTCCCCGCGCTTGCTGTAACGGGCGATACCGACCAGCCGATCCATATCGAGTCTGACACTCAGTCTCTCGATATGCAGGGGAACGTTGTTACCTTCACGGGTAACGTCGTCATGACCCAGGGGACGATCAAAATTAACGCCGATAAAGTGGTCGTGACCCGTCCGGGTGGCGAGCAGGGCAAAGAGATCATTGATGGTTACGGCAACCCGGCCACCTTCTACCAGATGCAGGACAACGGCAAGCCGGTGAAAGGCCACGCCTCGCATATGCACTATGAGCTGGCGAAGGACCTGGTCATCCTGACCGGAAATGCGTATCTGGAACAGCTGGACAGCAACATTACCGGCGACCAGATCACCTATCTGGTGAAAGAGCAAAAAATGCAGGCCTCGAGCGAGAAAGGCAAACGCGTTACGACCGTACTGGTTCCGTCGCAGCTGCAGGACAAAGGCAAAGGCCAGGCCCCGGCACAGAAGAAGAGTAACTAATTCGTTATGGCAACATTAACTGCAAAAAATCTCGCGAAGGCCTATAAGGGCCGCCGTGTCGTGGAAGATGTCAGTCTGACCGTCAACTCCGGCGAAATTGTAGGGCTGCTTGGCCCTAACGGTGCGGGTAAAACCACCACCTTCTACATGGTCGTTGGGATTGTGCCGCGCGATGCCGGCAACATTATCATTGACGATGAAGACATCAGCCTGCTGCCGCTGCACGCGCGCGCGCGCCGCGGGATCGGCTATCTACCGCAGGAAGCGTCCATTTTCCGTCGTCTCAGCGTTTACGATAACCTGATGGCGGTCCTGCAAATTCGTAACGATCTGACCAGCGAACAGCGTCAGGATCGTGCCAACGAGCTGATGGAAGAGTTCCACATTGAGCATCTGCGTGACAGCCTCGGCCAGGCGCTCTCCGGGGGGGAACGCCGTCGCGTCGAGATTGCTCGCGCGCTGGCCGCCAACCCGAAATTTATCCTGCTGGATGAACCGTTTGCGGGCGTTGACCCGATCTCCGTTATCGACATTAAACGCATCATTGAACACCTGCGCGACAGCGGGCTTGGCGTACTGATCACCGACCACAACGTCCGTGAAACGCTGGCCGTGTGTGAACGCGCGTATATTGTGAGCCAGGGCAATTTGATCGCCCACGGTACGCCGCAGCAGATCCTCGAAGACGATCATGTTAAGCGCGTCTATCTTGGGGAAGACTTCAGACTCTGATAGGGTAGAGGTAACGTAACGCCGAACCGGAGAAAAATGCTCTGAACATGAAGCAAGGTTTGCAATTAAGGCTCAGCCAACAACTGGCGATGACGCCGCAGCTACAGCAGGCAATTCGCCTGTTGCAACTGTCCACGTTAGAACTTCAGCAGGAGCTCCAGCAGGCGCTGGACAGCAACCCCCTGCTGGAACAAACCGATCTTCATGACGAGGTAGACACCCAGCAATCGCAGGATACAGAAGCGCTCGACACCGCGGATGCACTCGAACAAAAAGAGATGCCCGACGAGCTTCCGCTGGATGCGAGCTGGGATGAAATCTACACCGCCGGAACCCCTTCCGGGACGCGTGCGGACTACCAGGACGATGAGCTACCGGTCTATCAGGGAGAAACCACCCAGTCGCTACAGGATTACCTGATGTGGCAGGTGGAGCTCACCCCTTTCTCCGACACCGATCGCGCGATTGCCACCTCCATTGTCGATGCCGTTGACGACACCGGCTATCTGACCGTCACCCTGGACGATATTCTGGAAAGCATGGGCGACGACGATATCGAGCTTGAGGAAGTTGAAGCCGTTCTGAAGCGCATCCAGCGTTTCGATCCGGTAGGCGTAGCCGCAAAAGATCTGCGCGACTGCCTGCTGATCCAGCTCTCTCAGTTCAGCAAAGAGACGCCATGGCTCGACGAGGCGCGCTTAATCATCAGCGATCATCTGGATCTGCTGGCGAACCACGATTTCCGCTCCCTGATGCGCGTTACGCGTCTGAAGGAAGAGGTGCTCAAAGAAGCGGTGAATCTGATCCAGTCGCTCGATCCGCGCCCGGGGCAGTCGATCCAGACCAGCGAGCCGGAATACGTGATCCCGGATGTGCTGGTCAGGAAACACAACGGCCGCTGGGTCGTTGAACTGAATTCAGACAGCATCCCTCGGCTGCAAATCAACCAGCAGTATGCCTCCATGTGCACCAGCGTGCGTAACGACTCCGACAATCAATATATTCGCAGCAATCTTCAGGAAGCGCGATGGCTGATCAAAAGTCTGGAGAGTCGAAATGATACGCTGCTGCGCGTCAGCCGCTGTATTGTCGAACAGCAGCAGGCTTTTTTTGAGCAGGGCGAAGAGTATATGAAACCGATGGTGCTGGCGGATATCGCCCAGGCCGTCGAGATGCATGAATCAACCATTTCCCGTGTCACCACGCAGAAGTATCTGCACAGTCCACGCGGTATTTTTGAGCTTAAGTATTTCTTCTCCAGCCATGTGAATACCGAGGGCGGCGGCGAAGCGTCGTCAACGGCCATTCGCGCGCTGGTGAAGAAGTTGATCGCCGCGGAGAACCCCGCGAAGCCGCTAAGCGACAGTAAGTTAACCACCCTGCTGTCCGATCAGGGTATTATGGTGGCGCGCCGTACTGTTGCGAAGTATCGAGAGTCTTTATCCATTCCGCCGTCCAACCAGCGTAAACAGCTGGTCTGACACAACCGATAAGGAAGACACTATGCAGCTCAACATCACTGGACAAAACGTCGAAATTACTGAGGCTTTACGCGACTTCGTAAACGCGAAGTTTGCAAAACTCGAGCAGTATTTCGAAAGGATCAATCAGGTCTATATTGTGTTGAAAGTGGAGAAAGTGACTCATATCTCGGATGCCACCCTGCATGTTAACGGGGGTGAACTGCATGCCAGTGCGGAAGGGCAAGACATGTACGCTGCTATCGACGGCTTGATTGATAAGCTTGCGCGACAGCTCAATAAACATAAAGATAAACTGAAACAACACTAATTGTCCGGGCAGTTAACGGGTGCAGGACGGCCTGTTGTGAAACACAACAGGCCATTTGTACAGTTAGCGCTTAGGTGAAATTATGATGAACAACGATTCCGCTCTTCAACTGAGCAATGTCCTTAACCAGGAATGTACCCGCAGTGCGGTTCACTGCCAGAGCAAAAAACGTGCGCTGGAGATCATCAGTGAACTGGCCGCAAAACAGCTGGGCCTGCCGCCGCAGGTGGTTTTCGAAGCGATTCTGACCCGTGAAAAAATGGGCAGTACCGGTATCGGCAACGGCATCGCGATCCCGCACGGCAAACTGGAAGAGGATACCCTGCGTGCCGTGGGTGTGTTTGTGCAGCTTGAAACACCCATCGCTTTTGATGCTATTGATAACCAGCCCGTCGATCTCCTCTTCGCGCTGCTGGTGCCTGCCGATCAGACGAAAACCCATCTGCATACGCTGTCGCTGGTCGCTAAGCGTCTGGCCGATAAAACCATTTGCCGTCGACTGCGCTCGGCCCAAAGTGATGAAGAGCTCTATCAAATTATCACCGAAGCAGAAGGCAATCAGGATGATGCATAACCAGGAGATGGCCTTCACATCTGTTGTCCTGAGGAGAAACGGAACATGGTGCTGATGATTGTCAGCGGTCGTTCAGGGTCGGGAAAATCCGTTGCTCTGCGCGCCCTGGAAGACATGGGTTTTTACTGCGTCGATAACCTGCCGGTCGTGCTATTGCCTGACCTGGCCCGCACGCTTGCAGAGCGACAAACCTCTGCCGCCGTCAGTATCGACGTCCGTAACATGCCGGAATCGCCAGAGATCTTCGAACAGGCCATGAGCAACCTGCCTGACGCGTTCTCGCCTCAGCTGCTGTTCCTAGATGCCGATCGCAATACGCTGATTCGCCGCTACAGCGATACCCGTCGTTTGCACCCGCTTTCCAGTAAGAATCTCTCTCTGGAGAGCGCGATCGATGAAGAGAGCGACCTGCTGGAGCCGCTGCGCTCTCGTGCCGACCTGATTGTCGACACCTCTGAGATGTCCGTTCACGAGCTGGCGGAAATGCTGCGTACCCGGCTGCTGGGCAAGCGCGAGCGTGAACTGACGATGGTGTTCGAATCCTTCGGCTTTAAGCACGGTATTCCGATCGACGCGGATTATGTTTTCGACGTGCGCTTCCTGCCCAACCCGCACTGGGATCCAAAGCTGCGTCCCATGACCGGCCTGGATAAACCCGTCGCGGCCTTCCTCGACCGGCACACAGAAGTTCACAATTTTATCTACCAGACGCGAAGCTACCTTGAGCTATGGTTACCTATGCTGGAGACAAACAATCGTAGCTACCTGACGGTGGCGATTGGCTGTACCGGCGGTAAACATCGTTCGGTTTACATCGCCGAACAGCTGGCCGACTATTTCCGCTCGCGCGGAAAGAACGTTCAGTCCCGTCATCGCACGCTGGAAAAACGTAAAACATGACCGTAAAACAAACCGTTGAGATCACCAACAAGCTGGGTATGCACGCGCGCCCGGCGATGAAGCTGTTTGAGCTGATGCAGGGTTTCGATGCAGAGGTTCTGTTGCGCAATGACGAAGGCACCGAGGCGGAGGCGAACAGCGTTATCGCGCTGCTGATGCTGGACTCTGCCAAAGGGCGCCAGATTGAAGTCGAAGCCACCGGCCCTCAGGAAGAGGAAGCGCTGGCGGCGGTGATTGCCCTGTTTAACGCCGGGTTTGACGAAGACTAACGCTCGCCACGTCGGCGGGTGGCGCTGTGCTTACCCGCCCTACATTAAGTTGTTACGCTGCATAAACCCTTCTCCGCCCAGCTGATTCATCTGGCGCATGATCCACGCCTGCCGGCTTCGCACGTATCCCGATGGGGCACTGGCTTTAAAGCGGATGGGATTCGGTAAAACCGCGGCCAATAGCGCGGCTTCTGACATACTCAGACGGCTGGCAGGCTTATTGAAATACCGCTGGGCGGCAGCTTCGACACCAAAAATACCGTCGCCAAACTCAGCGACGTTGAGATAGACGGTCAGGATCCGTTTTTTGCTCCAGATCGTTTCCATCCCCAGGGTTAACCCCGCTTCCAGCCCTTTACGCACCCAGCTTCGACCATCCCACAAAAACAGATTTTTGGCCGTCTGCTGCGACAAGGTTGACGCACCGCGCACGCGATTTTCATGGCGTTCGTTGTGGGCCAGCGCCTTCTCAATGGCCGCAACGTCAAACCCCCAGTGCTCCGGGAATTTCTGGTCCTCCGCCGCAATGACCGCCAGCCCCATGAACGGAGAAATCTCGTTCATGCTCACCCAGTCAGAGTGGGCAACATAGCCGAAATCGCCGCTGAACCAGGCCCCGAGCTGACGCTCAACCATCACGGCAGAGAACGGCACGGGCAAAATGCTGAACACCGCCAGTCCGCCGACCCAGAACACCGCCAGCACGAGCACGATGCGCAAAAGAAGGTCTTTCACCCATTTTCCAGCGGAAGCGTGTCGCCTCATTCCGTCAGCACCAGCACGCGGGCCACCAGCTTTTCAATACCGGTGGCAGCTTCAGCGATGTTACTCGCCAGCATATAGGCTGGCGTGGTGACTATTTTGTTATCTTCATCAACCACAATGTCATCAACCGGGCACGGGACGTGTTCGCCCCCCATTTCCTCGACGATCTCTGCGGTATCAATATCCGTTCCGATCGTCAGGCGCAGCGGGAAATCAAAAATCCTCGGCAGCATGGCCGGCGCGATGCAGATAAAGCCCTGCGGTTTTCCTGCCGCATGCATGGCCTGCGACAGCGCTTTAAGATGAGGATCGATCTGGCACTCCGCCCCCTGCGCGGCAAAGGTACTGAGATTTTTGGCCGCGCCAAACCCGCCCGGCACAATGAGCGCGTCAAGCTCAGTAGGGTCTGCCTGAATAAGAGGATGGATATCGCCGCGCGCAATACGCGCGGCCTCAATCAGTACATTACGGGTTTCCGCCATCGGCTCGCCGGTCAGGTGATTAATCACATCCGCCTGATTTTTATCGGGCGCAAAACAGATCGCCTCTGCCCCCTGCTTAGCCAGGGCCAGCAGCGTAATGACGGCTTCATGTATCTCAGAACCATCGTAAACACCGCATCCGCTCAGCACGACACCAATCTTTTTCATCATGACAATCCTTTTCTGCAACTTGCTGAAGCACATTAATAATTTTGATTAAAACGCTATGCTTCACACATTTCACTGATTCATGTAACAAACCATTTAAGATTTGCTATCTTATCTGCGTGCGGCCTAAATTTTTCAGGCAGCGCCCTTTCGAAAATAACGTTTAAAAACAGGCGCAGCCACGATTTCCCTGGTGTTGGCGCAGTATTCGCGCACCCCGGTCTAGCCGGGGTCATTTTTTTCTGGCGTCGACCCAGGCTTTAAGCACCGCAACATCGTTTTGCCACTCTTGCTTCATCTCTTCAACCCAATCACCCACGTTATCTTCCCATGCAGGTAAATCAGGCGACTGAATCTGTTGACCCAGCTGCTGCAGATGGCGTAACCCAACCGAGCCGGCAGCACCTTTAATTTTATGGCCTTCTTCCACGATGCCCTTCTGGTCACGCGCCGTCAGGTTTGATTCCAGCACGCTCAGATAGCCCGGCATCATTTTTTCGAACACAGCCAGGCCGTCGGTAATCAGTTTCGGACCCACCAGATCGATGTACTGCTCCAGCATCGCGGTATCGAGTATCGTTTGGGCTTTTGCGCTATCAACAGACGTCATGGTGCTCTCCTCTTCATCGTGGGTATCCCAGAACTTTTTGATCATAGCGGTCAGAGCAGGCACCGCCAGCGGCTTGCTGAGTACATCGTCCATACCGGCATCGAGATACTCTTTTTTATCTTTCAGTACGTTCGCCGTCAACGCCACCAGCGGCGGCAGTTCGTCGGCCGCATACTGACGCGTCAACTCACGCGAGATATCCAGCCCGGTCATATCCGGCAGCTGAATATCCAGCAGGACAAGATCGTATTCGCCCGGTTTAAACATTTCGAGCGCGGCCTTTCCGGTCATCGCGACATCCACGCTATTGCCCAGTTTTTCCAGCACGGAGCGCGCCACAATCACGTTCAGCTCAATGTCTTCCACCAGCAGGACGTGCAGGGCTGGCAGCGGCATATCGTCGTTTTCAAAGGTATCCTCTACCTCTTCCGCCACCGCTGGTGCGTGCACCGTCAGGGTGAAGGTTGAGCCTTTGCCCGGCAGGCTGGTCACGGTGATATCGCCCCCCATGCTCTTCGCCAGCCGTTTAGACACCGCCAGGCCAATGCCCGTCCCGGTCGCCGGTTTCCCGCCGTTGCTGTCCTTCACCTGGTAATACATGGCAAAGATTTTGTCCTGCTCCTCCTGCGGAATACCAATCCCGGAGTCCTCCACCTCGAAGTGCAGCATGTCACCTTCGTCATAGCGGATGCGCACCGCCACCTGTCCCTTCTGGGTAAATTTCACCGCGTTGCTGATCAGGTTCCACAGGATCTGGCGCAGACGCGTGCCGTCAGTCACCACTTTATGCGGCAGCGGCAGGGTGGGCTGCATGACAAAACTCAGCCCCTTCTGCTGCGCCTGCAGGCCGGACAGGTTTTCCAGATCGGCAAGGAAGCTGGTGAAATCAACAGGCTGGTTATCAAGCTGAACCTTACGGCGCTCCATCTTATCCATATCAATAATATCGTTGAAGATATTACCCAGCGTGACCGCTGAGACGTGGATAGTCTTGAGGTATTTTTCCTGCTCTGCGGTCAGGTCGGTATCCAGCAGAATACGGCTCAGCCCGACAATGCCGTTAAGCGGCGTACGCAGCTCGTGGCTGATGGTCGAGATGAAGGTGGTCTTGTCGCGGCTCGCGCGCTCCAGGGCATCCTGATAGCGCTTACGTTCGGTGATATCGCGGCCAAAGCCCATCAGGCCGTGGCGTTTCCCCACGCGGTCATAATAGGGCACCTTACGGATCTCAAAGCAGGCTTTGCGTCCGTCCGGGTAGTCCAGCCACTGTTCATAGGTCAGCGAGACGTTATGGCGGAAGACTTTTTCATCCGTCTCCATGACCTTGGCCGCCGCCTCTTCTGAGTAAACGTCCTGCGGCTTCAGGTGAATCAGCTGCTTCTCGCTTTTGCCGGTGAGCAGCTCCATCGCCCGGTTACAGCCGGAAAACTCTTTATCTTCGTTACGGTAGAAAACCAGATCCGGCGACGCATCGAGGAACGAGCGCAGGAAAGAGGATTGCTGCTCAAGCTGGATCTGCGTCACCTCGCGCTCTTTCATTTCGATTTTCAGCTGCTCCAGCGTGGCCTGACGCTCGGCCTCCGCCTTCTCGCGGTCTGAGATCTCCTGGTTCAGCTGCGCAATATTGTCCTTGAGCTGGACGTTGAGCTTCAGGTCGCGATCGCGCATCTCCTCCAGCTTATCGACCAGCTTCGACAGGCGCTGGCGGGACTCTTCCAGCTGTTCCACCACCACGGAAAGGAAATAGACCGCCCAGGGCGTAATAAGCAAGCCAAAGAAGATGGAGCGGATGACGTCGATACTCTCGACCTGGCCATGCAGAACCATGGTAACGGCCATTTGCACGACAATGGCCAGAACGACCAGCGCCAGCGCAAGCAGCATGGAAAAACGCACCAGCCCAAGCTTCATCATCAGGTCGACGTAATACTGGGCGAGCATTCGAATTTGCTTCATAGAGGATCCCTTCACGACGTTATCGCTCAATAATACTCAAATTCAGGGCGAGGCGTTGAAGGTTGTGAGAAAAAGTGCGGGGTGAAACAGGAGATTAGCCTCGCTCCCGGCGAACCGGAAGCGAGGAGAGGTCAATCAGGAGCGCTTCAGCAGCAGCCAGAGGCTGATCAGGAGGAAGCTGGCGCTTGGCAGCAGCGCGCCAATCATCGGCGGAATGCCATAAACCAGCGTCAGTGGACCGAAGATCTGGTCGAGCACGTAGAACACGAAGCCGAAGCTGATGCCGGTCACGACGCGCACGCCCATCGGCACGCTGCGCAGCGGGCCGAAGATAAACGACAGCGCCATCAGCATCATTACCGCCACGGACATCGGCTGGAAGATTTTGCTCCACATATTGAGCTGATAACGCCCCGCATCCTGTCCGCTCGACTTCAGGTATTTCACATAGTTGTGTAACCCGCTGATGGAAAGCGCGTCAGGATCCAGCGCCACAACGCCGAGCTTATCGGGGGTCAGGTTGGTCTTCCACGTACCGGTTACCGTCTGGGAACCGGCGATCTGTTTCGGATCGGTCAGGTCAGATTCATCCACCTGGGACAGCCGCCACTGCTTATGCTCGGCGTCAAACTTCGCCGACGAGGCGTGGCGTACGGACTGCAGGCGACGCTGGTCATCGAAAGCGTAAATGCTCACGCCACCCAGCTCATCATTCCCCTTAACCCGTTCGATGTAGACGAAGTTTTTACCGTCTTTCGCCCATAAACCTTGCTGAGTCGAGAGCAGCGAACCGCCGTACATGGCCTGAGCACGGTAGTTACGCGCCATCTGTTCACCCTGTGGCGCAACCCACTCGCCAATCGCCATGGTCAACAGCACCAGGGGGATCGCGGTTTTCATTACCGACAGCGCCACCTGCATGCGGGTAAAGCCTGAGGCCTGCATAACGACCAGCTCGCTGCGCTGCGCCAGCATTCCCAGCCCCAGCAGCGCGCCCAGCAGGGCCGCCATCGGGAAGAAGATCTGCACATCTTTCGGCACGCTGAGCAGGGTATACATCCCCGCGCCCAGCGCGTCATAGCTCCCCTGCCCGGCTTTTTTCAGCTGATCGACAAATTTGATAATGCCGGAGAGCGACACCAGCATGAACAACGTCATCATGATGGTGGTAAAAATGGTTTTACCGATATAGCGATCGAGAACGCCAAACGCCTGCATTAGATGGCTCCTTTACGCGAGAATCGGGCACGTATGCGGCGCACAGGCACCGTATCCCACAGGTTTAATCCCAGCGCCAGTAAGATGTACAGGCTGTTGACGAACCATGTCCAGACCATCGGGTCCAGCTTGCCCTTCGCGCCGTTAGAACGAATCGAGGTTTGCAGCAGGAAATAGATCAGATAAAGCAGCATCGCCGGCAGCATAGAGAGCACGCGTCCCTGGCGCGGGTTTACCACGCTCAGCGGGACGACAATCAGCGCCATCATAAACACGGTGAAGACAAGCGTTATGCGCCAGTGGAACTCAGCGCGCGCTCTGTCTGTATCGGTATTCCACAGGGTACGCATGTCCATTTGCTCGGTATCCGTGGGATCGAGCGCCACCGCCTGGTGGCCGATAATGGCCTGATAGTTCTGGAAATCCGTGATACGGAAGTCGCGCAGCATCGCGGTGCCTTCGAACCGGGTGCCTTTGTTCAGCGTCACGATCTGAGAACCATCTTTGCGCTGAGCAAGCTGACCGGAGTCTGCAACCACCACCGAAGGACGCGCGTTACCTTTCGGACGCAGCTGCGCCAGGAATACGTCGTTGAATTTACTGCCGTCAACGCTCTCGATAAACAGCACGGAGTTGCCGTCGGTCGCCTGCTGGAACTGCCCCTGGGCTAGCGCCGCCATGCCGGGGTTGGCTTTCGCTTCGGCCAGCACTTCGTCCTGATGACGGGAAGACATAGGGCCCGCCCACATCACATTGACCGCCGCAACGATACCCGTGAACAGCGCCAGTATCATGGCCGCTTTCACCAGGACGGCTTTGCTCAGGCCGCAGGCATGCATCACCGTGATTTCACTCTCGGTGTAAAGTTTCCCAAGCGTCATGAGCAGGCCAAGGAAAAGACTTAGCGGCAGGATGAGCTGCGCCATTTCCGGGATCCCTAAACCAAGCAGGGAAAGCACCAGATTTGTTGGAATTTCGCCGTCAACGGCCGCACCGAGGATCTTAACCAGCTTCTGACAGAAAAAAATCAGCAGCAGGATGAAGAGGATCGCCAGTTGGCTTTTGAGCGTCTCCCGCACCAGATATCTTATGATTATCACTTTAAATACGCCCGTAAAAACCCGTCTCTTTGCAGGAATTTCGCTTGTTTCATGGCTTAAACGTCATTTATTCTCTTGAGTCGTCGAAATCATCGCTAAGATTAAAACATCCAGCGGATTCACGCTTCAGGACTTTTTCTGACGTGTCGAAACCGTAGTAACGTAAGATTAACACGAAGTCACCACAACAGCGGACATGAGTTACGAAAGGTTTCAATTCTATCCGTAGCAGCCGCCGTTGTCTTTAAGATTCAGGAGCGTAGTGCATGGAGTTCAGTGTAAAAAGTGGTAGCCCGGAGAAACAGCGGAGTGCCTGCATCGTTGTGGGCGTCTTTGAACCACGCCGACTCTCCCCGATCGCCGAACAACTCGATAAAATCAGTGACGGCTATATTAGCGCCCTGCTGCGCCGCGGCGAACTGGAAGGCAAACCTGGGCAGACGCTGTTACTGCACCATGTTCCGAACGTACTGTCAGAGCGTATTCTGCTGGTTGGCTGCGGCAAAGAACGCGAGCTGGATGAACGTCAGTATAAGCAGGTGATTCAGAAAACAATCAATACCCTGAATGATACCGGCTCAATGGAAGCCGTCTGCTTCCTGACCGAGCTGCACGTCAAAGGGCGCAACACATACTGGAAAGTGCGTCAGGCGGTCGAAACCGCAAAAGAGAGCCTGTACAGCTTCGATCAGCTGAAAACCAACAAAAGCGAGCCGCGTCGTCCGCTGCGCAAAATGGTCTTTAACGTGCCAACCCGTCGCGAGCTGACCAGCGGCGAACGCGCCATCCAGCACGGTCTGGCAATCGCTGCCGGTATTAAAGCGGCGAAAGATCTCGGCAACATGCCGCCTAACATCTGTAACGCGGCGTACCTGGCCTCTCAGGCGCGCCAGCTGGCCGACGCCTACAGCAAAAACGTCATTACCCGCGTCATCGGCGAACAGCAGATGAAAGAGCTGGGCATGCACTCTTACCTGGCGGTCGGTAACGGCTCGCAGAATGAATCCCTGATGTCGGTCATTGAGTACAAAGGCAATCCGTCCGAAGACGCGCGCCCTGTCGTGCTCGTCGGTAAAGGCCTGACCTTCGACTCCGGCGGTATCTCCATCAAGCCAGCCGAAGGCATGGACGAGATGAAATACGACATGTGCGGTGCGGCGGCGGTTTACGGCGTCATGCGCATGGTTGCGGAACTTCAGCTGCCCATCAACGTGATTGGCGTCCTGGCGGGCTGCGAAAACATGCCTGGCGGCCGCGCCTATCGTCCGGGTGACGTCCTGACCACCATGTCCGGCCAGACCGTTGAAGTGCTGAACACCGACGCCGAAGGCCGTCTAGTGCTGTGTGACGTGCTGACCTACGTCGAGCGCTTCGAGCCTGAAGCGGTGATTGACGTCGCGACCCTCACCGGTGCCTGCGTGATTGCGCTGGGCCACCACATCACCGGCCTGATGTCGAACCACAACCCGCTGGCGCACGAGCTGATTGGTGCCTCAGAGCAGGCTGGCGACCGCGCGTGGCGCCTGCCGCTGGGTGACGAGTACCAGGATCAGCTGGAGTCTAACTTTGCGGATATGGCGAACATTGGCGGACGTCCTGGCGGTGCAATTACCGCAGGCTGCTTCCTGGCGCGCTTCACCCGCAAGTACAACTGGGCGCACCTGGATATCGCGGGCACCGCATGGCGCTCCGGTAAGGCCAAAGGCGCAACCGGGCGTCCAGTGGCGCTGCTGTCGCAGTTCCTGCTGAACCGTGCGGGTTTTAACGGCGACGAGTAATGTAAAACGCCGGGTGGCGGCTTCGCCTTACCCGGCCTACCATGCCACTCAACCGTAGGCCGGGTAAGCGTAGCGCCACCCGGCTTTGCATTTGAATCCGAATACAAGAAGCCCCATATATGAAGAATGCAACGTTCTACCTTCTGGACAACGACACCCATCAGGATGGCCTCAGCGCCGTTGAACAACTGGTGTGTGAAATTGCCGCAGAACGTTGGCGCGCGGGCAAGCGCGTTCTGATTGCCTGCGAAGATGAACAGCAGGCCATTCGCCTGGATGAAGCGCTGTGGGCGCGCCCGCCGGAGAGTTTTGTGCCGCATAACCTGTCGGGCGAAGGCCCGCGCGGTGGCGCACCGGTTGAAATTGCCTGGCCGCAAAAGCGCAACAGCAGCGCGCGCGATATTCTGATTAGCCTGCGGATAGATTTTGCAGATTTTGCCACCGCTTTCACAGAAGTGGTAGACTTTGTCCCCTACGAAGAATCTTTGAAACAACTGGCGCGCGAACGCTATAAAGCGTACCGCCTGGCTGGTTTTAACCTGAATACGGCAACCTGGAAATAATGGAAAAGACATATAACCCACGCGATATCGAACAGCCGCTTTACGAGCACTGGGAACAGCAGGGCTATTTCAAGCCTAACGGCGACGAAAGCAAAGAGTCCTTCTGCATCATGATCCCGCCGCCGAACGTCACCGGCAGTTTGCATATGGGTCATGCTTTCCAGCAGACCATCATGGACACCATGATCCGCTACCAGCGCATGCAGGGTAAAAACACCCTGTGGCAGGCGGGGACGGACCACGCGGGTATCGCAACCCAGATGGTGGTTGAGCGTAAGATTGCCGCTGAAGAAGGTAAAACCCGCCACGACTATGGTCGCGACGCGTTCATCGACAAAATCTGGCAGTGGAAAGCGGAATCCGGCGGCACCATTACCCGTCAGATGCGCCGCCTCGGCAACTCCGTGGACTGGGAGCGCGAGCGCTTCACCATGGACGAAGGCCTGTCCAATGCCGTAAAAGAAGTTTTCGTCCGCCTGTACAAAGAAGACCTGATTTACCGTGGCAAACGCCTGGTCAACTGGGATCCAAAACTGCGCACCGCCATCTCTGACCTGGAAGTGGAAAACCGCGAGTCTAAAGGCTCCATGTGGCACATCCGCTATCCGCTGGCCGACGGCGCAAAAACCGCAGACGGTAAAGATTATCTGGTGGTCGCGACCACCCGTCCGGAAACCCTGCTGGGCGATACCGGCGTGGCCGTTAACCCGGAAGATCCGCGCTATAAAGATCTGATCGGCAAATTCGTGGTGCTGCCGCTGGTAAACCGCCGTATTCCGATTGTGGGCGACGAACACGCCGACATGGAAAAAGGCACCGGCTGCGTGAAAATCACCCCGGCGCACGACTTCAACGACTATGAAGTGGGTCGTCGTCACGCCCTGCCGATGATCAACATTCTGACCTTCGACGGCGATATCCGCGAAAGCGCAGAAGTGTACGACACCAAAGGCAACGAATCCGACGTTTACTCCAGCGACATCCCGGCGGAGTTCCAGAAGCTGGAACGTTTTGCGGCGCGTAAAGCCATCGTGGCTGCCGTTGACGCCCTCGGCCTGCTGGAAGAGATTAAACCTCACGATCTGACCGTGCCGTACGGCGACCGCGGTGGCGTAGTGATCGAGCCAATGCTGACCGACCAGTGGTACGTCCGTGCCGACGTGCTGGCAAAACCGGCGGTGGAAGCCGTTGAAAACGGCAGCATTCAGTTCGTGCCGAAGCAGTACGAAAACATGTATTTCTCCTGGATGCGCGATATTCAGGACTGGTGTATCTCCCGCCAGCTGTGGTGGGGCCACCGTATCCCGGCCTGGTACGACAACGAAGGCAACGTTTATGTTGGCCGCAGCGAAGACGAAGTGCGTCAGGAAAACAACCTGAGCGCGGACGTTGCGCTGCGTCAGGATGAAGACGTCCTGGACACCTGGTTCTCCTCCGCGCTGTGGACCTTCTCCACCCTCGGCTGGCCTGAGAACACCGACGCGCTGCGTCAGTTCCACCCGACCAGCGTGATGGTGTCCGGTTTCGACATCATCTTCTTCTGGATCGCCCGCATGATCATGATGACCATGCACTTCATCAAAGACGAAGACGGCAAGCCGCAGGTTCCATTCCATACCGTCTACATGACCGGTCTGATCCGCGACGATGAAGGCCAGAAGATGTCCAAATCCAAGGGTAACGTTATCGACCCGCTGGACATGGTTGACGGTATCTCGCTGGAAGAGCTGCTGGAAAAACGTACCGGCAACATGATGCAGCCGCAGCTGGCTGAAAAAATCCGCAAGCGCACCGAGAAGCAGTTCCCGAACGGGATCGAGTCTCACGGTACCGACGCCCTGCGCTTCACCCTGGCGGCGCTGGCCTCCACCGGCCGCGACATCAACTGGGACATGAAGCGTCTGGAAGGTTACCGTAACTTCTGTAACAAGCTGTGGAACGCCAGCCGCTTCGTGCTGATGAACACCGAAGATCAGGATTGCGGCTTCAGCGGCGGTGAAATGACCCTGTCTCTGGCAGACCGCTGGATCCTGGCGGAATTCAACCAGACGGTGAAAGCGTTCCGCGAGGCGCTGGACAGCTACCGCTTCGATATCGCGGCGGGCATCCTGTATGAATTCACCTGGAACCAGTTCTGCGACTGGTATCTGGAGCTGGCGAAGCCGGTGATGAACGGCGGTACTGAGGCAGAGCTGCGCGGCACGCGCAACACGCTGATTACCGTGCTGGAAGGCCTGCTGCGCCTGGCGCATCCGGTCATTCCATTCATCACCGAAACCATCTGGCAGCGCGTGAAGGTGATTGCCGGCATCAACGCCGACACCATCATGCTCCAGCCGTTCCCGGAATTCGATGCGGCGAAAGTGGATGAAGCAGCGTCAGCGGATACCGAGTGGCTGAAGCAGGCGATCGTGGCGGTACGTAACATCCGTGCTGAAATGAACATCGCCCCTGGCAAACCGCTGGAGCTGCTGCTGCGCGGCTGCAGCGAAGCGGCCGTTCGTCGCGTCACCGAGAACAACACCTTCCTCAAGACCATGGCGCGTCTGGAAAGCATCACCGTGCTGCCTGCGGATGACAAAGGTCCGGTTTCCGTGACCAAAATCATCGACGGTGCCGAGCTGCTGATCCCGATGGCGGGCCTGATCGACAAAGACGCCGAGCTGGCGCGTCTGGCGAAAGAAGTGGCGAAAGTCGACGTGGAAATTGGCAAAATCGAAAGCAAGCTGGCGAACGAAGGCTTTGTTGCCCGCGCGCCGGAAGCGGTCATTGCCAAAGAGCGTGAGCGTCTGGTTGCCTTCGCCGATGCGAAGACCAGGCTGATTGAGCAGCAGGCGGTTATCGCTGCCCTGTAATGCTTTACCCCTTACGCTTCAGGGCGTAAGGGGTACCCTTCCTGAAAACTCCTCGCTTGCACTCCCCTTTCTGCGGTGCTATTAACAGCAGTTATGTGTCAATTTTTGTAATGAGTAATGCTATGAGCGTGATTACCCCCGTCGCGACGACGATGCGCCGAATCGTTGAGCAGGATAACCCGGCTATCGCCGCCGTTATTCGCACCGTTTCTGCCGAATATGGCCTGACGGCTGACAAAGGCTACACGGTCGCTGACCCGAACCTGGACGCGCTTTTCCAGCTCTACAGCCAGCCAGGGCATGCCTACTGGGTCATCGAGCAGAATGGCCAGGTGGTCGGCGGTGGCGGCGTGGCGCCCCTCAGCTGCAGCGAGCCGGATATCTGCGAACTGCAGAAAATGTATTTCCTGCCAGCGGCGCGCGGGCAAGGACTGGCGAAAAAGCTGGCGCTGATCGCACTGGACCACGCGCGCAAGCAGGGTTTTACCCGCTGCTACCTTGAAACAACCGCCTTCCTCAAAGAGGCCATTGGCCTGTATGAACATCTGGGCTTTGAGCACATTGACGCGCCGCTGGGCTGTACCGGCCACGTTGACTGCGAAGTCAGAATGCTGAAAAGTCTGTAACTTTCGTTCCTGCCCTCTTCTGTTAAGCGACCGTAAACTGAATGCTCTACACTCTCAGTTCACACCATAACGGGGGAAACACGATGTCGAAGATAAAAAGCTACGCCGCACCGCAGGCGGGTGCAGAACTTGAGCTATACGAGTACGATGCGGGCGAACTAAAAGCAGAAGACGTCGAAGTGCAGGTGGATTACTGCGGGATCTGCCACTCGGATCTCTCAATGATCGACAACGAATGGGGCTTCTCCAGCTATCCGCTGGTTGCCGGACACGAGGTCATCGGTCGCGTCGTTGCGCTCGGTAGCGCCGCGCAGGACAAAGGGCTGAAGATCGGCCAGCGCGTGGGCATTGGCTGGACGGCACGCAGCTGCGGTCATTGTGACGCCTGCATCAGCGGTAATCAGATCAACTGCCTCGAAGGCGCCGTTCCCACCATTCTGAATAAAGGCGGTTTCGCCGATAAACTGCGCGCCGACTGGCAATGGGTCATCCCGCTGCCGGACAGCATTGATATCGAATCCGCCGGTCCACTGCTGTGCGGCGGTATCACCGTCTTCAAACCGCTGCTGATGCACCACGTCACCGCCACCAGCCGCGTAGGCGTCATCGGTATTGGCGGTCTGGGCCACATCGCCATCAAGCTGCTTCACGCGATGGGCTGTGAGGTCACGGCGTTCAGCTCGAACCCGGCGAAAGAACAAGAAGTGCTGGCGATGGGTGCAGACAAGGTGGTGAACAGCCGCGATCCGGACGCCCTGAACGCGCTGGCCGGGCAGTTTGACCTGATCATCAACACCGTGAACGTGGATCTCAACTGGCAGCCGTACTTTGAAGCGCTGGCCTACGGCGGTAACTTCCACACCGTCGGTGCGGTGATGAAGCCGCTGCCGGTTCCGGCGTTTACCCTGATCGGCGGGGATCGCAGCGTGTCGGGCTCCGCGACCGGTACGCCGTACGAGTTGCGCAAGCTGATGAAATTCGCCGGACGCACCAAAGTGGCGCCGACCACCGAACTGTATCCGATGTCGAAAATCAACGAAGCAATCCAGCACGTGCGCGACGGCAAAGCCCGCTACCGCGTGGTGTTGAAAGCGGATTTTTGATGTGACAGTGCCGGGTGGCGGCTTCGCCTTACCCGGCCTACTTTCACTGCTTCGCCAATACGTTAAATACTTCCGCTACCGCGACCGCTCCCGGATCCATCACCCCATCCAGGTTTTCTTTATTCACATACGACGAACGCCCTGCCCCCGCTTTTTCCATCTTCGCCGTCGCGTCAGCACCTGCCTGCGCCGCCTTTGCCACCGCCTTAAGATCGCCTTTTCGCAGCGCCTCCAGCGCCGGCTGCAGCGCGTCGATCAGCGTGCGATCGCCGAGATCCGCGCCGCCATACTGCTTCATCTGCGCCAGCCCGCTGAGCAAGGCCTCGGGTAGCGGCTGACCATCGTGAAGCTTTTGCCCGGCCGCGGTGAAGAAGATCGACATCAGCACCCCGCTCGACCCGCCCATCACCGTCGCCAGCCGCTCGCCCACCAGCAGCAGAAGCTTAGAGACATCATCAAGCGGGAGCCCGTTCTCTTCCAGACGCTGCGCAATATCCCGCGCGCCTTGCGCAAACGTCGAGCCGGTATCGCCATCGCCCACTTTGGCATCCAGCGCGTTCAGTCGATTTTCCAGCTGGATCAGCGTGTTGGTCACCGAGGAGACATATTCCCTTACCCGCTGATTGTTCGACGGGGTATATTCCACGCGATCGTGAATGGCGCTATGCGCCACGGTGCGCAGCGGCGCAAACGCGACGGGCTTCTGCCAGCCCAGCGTCTCGACCTCAGCGTGAATCGCCTTTTCAAAGAAATCGTTGAGCTTCAGCAGCGTGAGCGAAAAGCCCTTCATATCCAGCGCGCTCACCAGCGGCGCAGGGCCAATCAGGTAAGCGATATTCGCTTTCAGCGCCGAGTGCGCCAGCTCTTTGGTCAACAGCGCCATCTCCAGCGCCGATACGCCGCCGAGATTGTTAATCAACACCGCAAAACGCCCCTCTCCCGCCTGCGCGCGTAACGGCGTCACCAGCGTGTCGATAATGGCTTTGCTGTTCTGCGTATCCACGACGGATGCCCCCGGCTCGCCGTGAATGCCCAGCCCCAGCTCGACATGACCTTGCCTGATACGCCCCTCTTCATCATCGCTGCCCGGCAGGTTGCACGTTTGCATCGCCACGCCCAGGCTCCAGAGGCTGTCGCAGGCCTGTTGCGCAATATCCCGCACTTCACTCAACGATTTTCCCTGCTCCGCCGCATAGCCCGCGATCTTGTGCACCAGTGCCGTACCGGCAATGCCGCGCGGCTGTTTGTTATCCGGCAGGGCGATATCGTCCGCCACAATCACCATCTCCACCTTCAGACCGTAGCGTTTGGCCTTTTCAGCCGCCAGGCCGAAGTTCAGGCGGTCGCCGGTGTAGTTTTTGACGATCAGCAGACAGCCGCGATCGCCCGTGACCGCGACGATGGCGTTCAGCACCGCATCCACGCTCGGCGAGGCAAACAGATCGCCACACACTGCCGCCGTCAGCATCCCTTTGCCGACAAACCCGGCGTGTGCGGGCTCGTGACCGGAGCCGCCGCCGGAGATCACCGCCACGCGGCTTTTGTCCCAGTCACCGCGTGCGACGATCCTGATGGCCGGATCGATATCAAGCTTGACGAGATTGGCGTGCGGCGCAGAAAGGAGTATGCCTTCAATGGCATCGTTGACCAGCTGTTTGCGGTCGTTAAAGAAGAATCTGGACATAGTTTCCCACTATTTTGTGAACCGTATGCAAAAGCATAGTCCGCGCTGGATAATGCGCCGCAAAGTCAGGAATTTACTCAACCAATTTGCCATCAGGTTGCCTATACTCCACCCAGGACTAAGAGAGGAAGCGCATCATGAGTACACCACTGTTAATTGCCCGGACGCTGGAAAAAGAGCTGTATCTACTGCCCGGGATGGCGAACCGCCACGGCCTGATCACCGGCGCGACCGGGACGGGGAAAACCGTCACCCTGCAAAAGCTGGCGGAGTCGCTTTCGGAGATCGGCGTGCCGGTCTTTATGGCTGACGTAAAAGGCGATTTAACCGGTGTGGCTCAGGAGGGGACGGCCTCTGAAAAACTGCTCGAACGGCTGAAGAATATCGGCATCACGGACTGGACGCCGCACGGTAACCCGGTCGTGGTGTGGGACATCTTCGGTGAAAAAGGCCATCCGGTGCGCGCCACCGTTTCCGATCTCGGCCCGCTGCTGCTGGCCCGTCTGCTTAACCTCAACGACGTGCAGTCCGGGGTGCTGAATATTATCTTCCGCATTGCCGATGACCAGGGGCTGCTGCTGCTTGATTTCAAAGATCTGCGCGCCATTACGCAGTACATCGGCGATAACGCTAAATCCTTCCAGAACCAGTACGGCAATATCAGCAGCGCCTCGGTGGGCGCCATTCAGCGTGGGTTATTGACCCTGGAGCAGCAAGGGGCCGAGCACTTCTTCGGCGAGCCGATGCTGGATATCAAAGACTGGATGCGCACCGACAGCAGCGGCAAAGGCATTATCAACATTCTGAGTGCGGAAAAGCTCTACCAGATGCCGAAACTCTACGCCGCCAGCCTGCTGTGGATGCTCTCCGAGCTCTACGAACAGCTACCCGAAGCAGGCGATCTGGAAAAACCGAAGCTGGTATTCTTCTTTGACGAAGCGCACCTGCTGTTTAACGATGCGCCGCAGGTCCTGCTGGATAAGATTGAACAGGTCATCCGCCTGATCCGCTCCAAAGGGGTCGGCGTCTGGTTTGTCTCGCAAAACCCGTCGGATATCCCTGACAACGTGCTCGGCCAGCTCGGCAACCGCGTGCAGCATGCCCTGCGCGCCTTTACGCCGAAAGATCAGAAGGCGGTAAAAGCCGCCGCGCAAACCATGCGCGCCAATCCTGCCTTTGACACCGAAGCGGCGATTCAGGCGTTAGGCACCGGTGAAGCGCTGATCTCGTTCCTTGATGCGAAGGGCAGCCCGTCCGTGGTGGAACGCGCCATGGTGATCGCGCCCAGCTCGCGGATGGGGCCGGTGACCGACGATGAGCGCAACGGCCTGATTAACCACTCTCCGGTTTACGGCAAGTACGAAGACGAGGTGGACCGCGAGTCGGCGTTCGAGATCCTGCAAAAAGGGGTCCAGGCGACAACAGAATCCCAGGATGCACCTGCCGCTAAAGGGCAGTCTGTCGCGGTGGATGACGGCATTCTGGGCGGGCTCAGAGACATTCTGTTCGGCAGCACCGGTCCGCGCGGCGGCAAGCGCGATGGCGTGGTGCAGACCATGGCCAAAAGCGCTGCGCGACAGGTCACCAATCAGATCGTGCGCGGTATGCTGGGAAGTCTGTTAGGCGGTCGCCGCCGCTAAACGAGGAACCCACGGGCGGCCCAGCGCCGAACCCTGAACGCCGTTCTCCTGCAGATAGCGGTCGATTTCCACCATCCCCGTCCAGCGGTTCTCACACCACAGCGGTGCCAGAAGCGTTGGACGGCGTGCACTTGCCGAGATGCGGTGGTAAACCACTTCCGGCGGCGTGTGGCGAATCATCTCCCCTGCCGTGGCCGTATAGTCTTCAAGTTCGATACCGCCTAAACGCCCGGCCTCCCAGGCTTTCGCCATGATGCTGCCCTTCACGATGTGCAGCGGGTGAAGCTTGATGCCGTCCACGCCGGTTTCAACTACCCTTTCCAGCGTTTCCAGACCATGCTGTTGGCCTTCCCCGGGCAGACCGACAATCAGATGGGAACAGACCTTCAGCCCGCGCTCGCGGGCCAGCCGCGTCGTGCGCTGGTAGCAGGCAAAATCATGGCCGCGGTTGATGCGGTGCAGGGTTTTGTCATGCGCGGTCTGCAGGCCCAGCTCCAGCCAGATCTCGTAGCCCTGCTCCTTATACTCGCTGAGCAGGTCCAGCACCACGTCCGGCACGCAGTCCGGGCGCGTGCCCACGCACAGCCCGACAATATTGGCCTGGCTGACCGCCTGCTGGTACATGGAGCGCAGCACCTGCACTTCCGCCCAGGTGCTGGTGTAGGCCTGAAAATAGGCCAGATACTGCTTCGCGCGGTTCACCAGGCTGGCCTGGTGGGCGAGCTGCTCTGCAATCGAGTTGTGCTGCTGGGCTTCGTCGGCAAAGGAGGCGACGTTACAGAAGGTGCAGCCGCCGCGCCCGATGGTACCGTCGCGATTCGGGCAGCTAAAACCGCCGTGAAGCGTCAGCTTGTGAACCTTTTGCCCGTACCGCTGCAAAAGATCCCCACCAAACATATTGACTAATTTCTGTAACTGCATAATCTGATAGACCGTCCCGAAGAAAGGGGACAAGCCTGCCACTTTTAGCCTCTGTCGGCGATGACCTGGATCAATCGCCCTGGACGGCCTTTATCTATATGAATAAATACTCAGGATTACTGCAATTTCATTCACGCCGTGCGTGATTACTTTTCCTTATGTTCTGATTGTTTTTTTATTTATAGCGCCACCGCCGAAAAACAGTGGGTTTATGCGGGTTTGCAGTCAATGCCAGATTATTATTCTGCTCTAAAAAGGCTATTCAGCACGCTACATTGATAATACCGCTTTCATATAGTGAGTCAGATCACACTCCCCGGTGCGCTTCACGGCCTTTCAATCAATGTAAAACTAGTTAAATACCTTTTATATACAATTAGATAAGCCTGCTTTAGCACATTTTTGTATAAATAAGATTGCCATTTGACCTGTGTACCAATTCCCGATAAGTTGGAAATCCGCTGGAAGCTTTCTGGATGAGCGGCCTGCTCATCATATTTATGCAGTAATTGAGATTCCCTCTGAAGCAAGTCCTCAAACTTGTTTACCTGCGCGAAAGGATGAAAAAGAGGGCGAATGCGAGGTCCGCGTATGAAACGCAAACCCCGTCGCCATGCTCTTTCTGCGCCTGTGCGCCACGGTAAAGTTCAGAGAGAAGCCCGACGAGCCTGGGGAGGTTCACTGATATGTTGTACGATAAATCCCTTGAGAAGGATAACTGTGGTTTCGGCCTGATCGCCCACATAGAAGGCGAACCTAGCCACAAGGTAGTGCGTACTGCTATTCACGCACTGGCCCGAATGCAGCACCGTGGCGCTATTCTTGCCGATGGTAAAACCGGCGACGGTTGCGGCCTGCTGCTGCAAAAACCGGATCGTTTCTTCCGCATCGTGGCGGAAGAGCGCGGCTGGCGTTTAGCCAAAAACTACGCTGTCGGCATGCTGTTCCTGAACCAGGATCCTGAAAAGGCTGCCGCCTCACGCCGCATCGTCGAAGAAGAACTTCAGCGTGAGACCCTGTCGATTGTCGGCTGGCGCAATGTGCCAACCAACGAAGGGGTGCTTGGTGAAATCGCCCTCTCCTCGCTGCCTCGTATTGAACAGATTTTCGTTAATGCGCCTGCGGGCTGGCGTCCGCGTGATATGGAACGCCGCCTGTTTATTGCCCGCCGCCGCATTGAAAAACGCCTCCAGGACGATAAAGAGTTCTATGTCTGTAGCCTCTCTAACCTGGTGAACATCTATAAAGGTCTGTGTATGCCGGCTGACCTGCCGCGCTTCTACCTGGACCTGGCGGACCTGCGTCTGGAATCGGCCATTTGCCTGTTCCACCAGCGCTTTTCCACCAACACCGTGCCGCGCTGGCCGCTGGCGCAGCCGTTCCGCTACCTGGCGCACAACGGCGAGATCAACACCATTACCGGTAACCGCCAGTGGGCCCGCGCCCGTACCTATAAGTTCCAGACGCCGCTGATCCCTGACCTGCACGATGCCGCGCCGTTCGTCAACGAAACCGGCTCGGACTCCAGCTCCATGGACAACATGCTGGAACTGCTGCTGGCAGGCGGGATGGACATCGTGCGCGCCATGCGTCTACTGGTTCCACCGGCATGGCAGAACAACCCGGATATGGATCCTGAGCTGCGCGCGTTCTTCGACTTTAACTCCATGCACATGGAGCCGTGGGACGGCCCGGCGGGCATCGTCATGTCCGACGGCCGTTTTGCCGCCTGTAACCTGGACCGTAACGGCCTGCGTCCGGCGCGCTACGTCATCACCAAAGACAAGCTCATCACCTGCGCCTCTGAAGTCGGCATCTGGGATTACCAGCCTGATGAAGTGGTCGAAAAAGGCCGCGTAGGGCCGGGCGAGCTGATGGTTATCGACACCCGCGTTGGGCGCATCCTCCACTCTGCCGAAACCGACCACGACCTGAAGAGCCGCCATCCGTACAAAGAGTGGATGGAGAAAAACGTCCGTCGTCTGGTGCCGTTTGAAGATCTGTCGGACGAAGAGGTGGGCAGCCGCGAGCTGGACGACGATACCCTCGCCAGCTACCAGAAACAGTTTAACTACAGCGCGGAAGAGCTGGACTCCGTCATCCGCGTGCTCGGTGAGAACGGCCAGGAAGCGGTCGGCTCGATGGGGGACGATACCCCGTTTGCCGTGCTCTCCAGCCAGCCGCGCATCATTTACGATTACTTCCGCCAGCAGTTTGCGCAGGTCACCAACCCGCCAATCGATCCGCTGCGTGAAGCGCACGTGATGTCGCTCGCCACCAGCATCGGTCGCGAGATGAACGTCTTCTGCGAGGCCGAAGGCCAGGCGCACCGTCTGACCTTTAAGTCGCCGATCCTGCTGTACTCCGACTTCAAACAGCTCACCACCATGAAAGAGGAGCACTACCGCGCCGACACGCTCGATATTACCTTCGACGTGAACGACGCGAGCCTCGAAGAGACGGTGAATGCGCTGTGCGACAAAGCCGAACAGATGGTGCGTAACGGTACCGTTCTGCTGGTGCTGTCCGACCGCAACATCGCGAAAAACCGTCTGCCGGTACCGGCCCCGATGGCGGTAGGTGCTATCCAGACGCGTCTGGTGGACAAGAGCCTGCGCTGCGACGCCAACATCATTGTGGAAACCGCCAGCGCCCGCGACCCGCACCACTTTGCCGTGCTGTTAGGCTTTGGCGCGACGGCAATCTACCCGTACCTTGCCTACGAAACGCTGGCCCGTCTGGTAGACACCCGCGCGATCGATAAAGATTACCGCGCGGTGATGCTGAACTACCGCAACGGCATAAACAAAGGTCTGTACAAGATCATGTCCAAAATGGGCATCTCGACCATTGCCTCTTACCGCTGCTCGAAGCTGTTTGAAGCGGTCGGCCTGCATGACGAGGTCGCCAATCTCTGCTTCCAGGGCGTGGTCAGCCGCATCGGCGGCGCAGGTTTTGCTGACTTCCAGCAGGATCTGGTGAACCTCTCCAAACGTGCCTGGCTGGCACGTAAGCCGCTGGATCAGGGCGGGCTGCTGAAGTACGTTCACGGCGGCGAATACCACGCCTACAACCCGGACGTGGTGCGCACGCTGCAGCAGGCGGTTCAGAGCGGCGAATACAGCGATTATCACCAGTACGCTGAGCTGGTGAACAACCGTCCGGCGGCAACGCTACGCGACCTCATTGCCCTGAACCCGGGTGATGAAGCGGTCAGCATTGACGACGTTGAGCCTGCGTCAGAACTGTTCAAACGCTTCGATACCGCGGCGATGTCCATCGGCGCGCTGAGCCCGGAAGCCCACGAAGCGCTGGCGGAAGCCATGAACAGTATCGGCGGCAACTCGAACTCCGGCGAAGGCGGTGAAGATCCGGCGCGTTACGGCACGAATAAAGTGTCTCGTATCAAGCAGGTGGCATCCGGTCGCTTTGGCGTGACGCCAGCGTACCTGGTCAACGCCGACGTGATTCAGATTAAAGTCGCTCAGGGTGCAAAACCGGGCGAAGGCGGTCAGCTGCCGGGGGATAAAGTTACCCCGTACATCGCCAAACTGCGCTACTCGGTACCGGGCGTGACGCTGATCTCCCCGCCGCCGCACCACGATATCTACTCTATCGAGGACCTGGCGCAGCTGATTTTTGACCTGAAGCAGGTCAACCCGAAGGCGATGATCTCCGTGAAGCTGGTGTCCGAACCGGGCGTTGGCACCATCGCCACCGGCGTGGCGAAAGCCTATGCGGACCTCATTACCATTGCCGGCTATGACGGCGGTACCGGCGCCAGCCCGCTCTCTTCCGTGAAGTACGCGGGCTGCCCGTGGGAGCTTGGCCTGGTGGAAACCCAGCAGGCGCTGGTGGCTAACGGTCTGCGTCACAAGATCCGCCTGCAGGTGGACGGCGGCCTGAAAACCGGCCTCGACATCATTAAGGCAGCTATTCTGGGCGCGGAAAGCTTCGGCTTCGGTACCGGCCCAATGGTTGCGCTCGGCTGTAAATACCTGCGTATTTGCCACCTGAACAACTGCGCAACGGGCGTTGCGACCCAGGACGAGAAGCTGCGTAAGAACCACTATCACGGTCTGCCGTTCAAGGTAACCAACTACTTTGACTTCATCGCCCGCGAAACCCGCGAGCTGATGGCGCAGCTGGGCGTGAAGCGTCTGGTGGATCTGATTGGCCGTACCGACCTGCTGAAAGAGCTGGAAGGCTTCACGGCGAAGCAGCAGAAGCTGGAACTGTCTAAGCTGCTGGAAACCGCGCAGCCGCATCCTGGCAAAGCGGTTTACTGCACCGAGAATAACCCGCCGTTCGATAACGGCGTGCTGAACGCACAGCTGCTGCAGCAGGCGAAGCCGTACGTGGACGAGAAGCAGAGCAAAACGTTCTGGTTTGATATCCGCAACACCGACCGCTCCGTGGGTGCCTCCCTCTCCGGTTATATCGCACAGACGCACGGTGACCAGGGGCTGGCGGCGGATCCGATTACAGCCCACTTCAGCGGTACCGCGGGTCAGAGCTTCGGCGTGTGGAACGCGGGCGGCGTTGAGCTTATCCTTACCGGCGATGCCAACGACTACGTCGGCAAAGGCATGGCGGGCGGTCTGCTGGCGGTACGTCCTCCGGTCGGCTCCACCTTCCGCAGCCACGAAGCGAGCATCATCGGTAACACCTGCCTTTACGGCGCGACCGGCGGTCGCCTGTTCGCCGCTGGCCGTGCGGGCGAGCGTTTTGCGGTGCGTAACTCCGGTGCCATCACCGTGGTGGAAGGCATCGGCGATAACGGCTGTGAGTACATGACGGGCGGGATTGTGTGCGTTCTGGGTAAAACCGGCGTGAACTTCGGCGCAGGCATGACGGGCGGTTTCGCCTACGTCCTGGATGAAGACGGTGAGTTCCGCAAACGCGTGAACCCGGAGCTGGTGGAAGTGCTGGACGTTGATACGCTGGCTATCCATGAAGAACACCTGCGCGGTTTGATTACCGAACACGTGCAGCATACCGGTTCTTCGCGCGGCGAAGAGATCCTGGCGAACTGGCCGGCGTTCTCTGCGAAATTCGCGCTGGTTAAGCCGAAGTCCAGCGATGTTAAAGCCCTGTTGGGTCACCGTAGTCGTAGCGCAGCAGAGCTGCGCGTGCAGGCGCAGTAAGGAATTCAGATGAGCCAGAACGTATACCAGTTTATCGACCTGCAGCGTGTTGATCCGCCAAAGAAACCGCTGAAGATCCGCAAAATTGAATTTGTTGAGATTTACGAGCCGTTTTCAGAAGGCCAGGCCAAAGCGCAGGCGGACCGCTGCCTGTCCTGCGGTAACCCTTACTGCGAATGGAAATGCCCGGTACACAACTACATCCCGAACTGGCTGAAGCTGGCCAACGAGGGGCGTATTTTTGAAGCCGCCGAGCTGTCTCACCAGACTAATACCCTGCCGGAAGTGTGCGGCCGCGTGTGCCCTCAGGACCGTCTGTGCGAAGGCTCCTGCACGCTGAACGACGAGTTTGGCGCGGTGACCATCGGCAACATCGAGCGCTACATCAACGATAAAGCGTTTGAGATGGGCTGGCGTCCGGACATGACCGGCGTGCGTCAAACCGACAAGCGCGTGGCGATCATCGGCGCGGGCCCGGCGGGCCTGGCCTGTGCGGACGTCCTGACCCGCAACGGCGTGAAGGCGGTGGTCTTTGATCGCCATCCGGAAATCGGCGGCCTGCTGACCTTCGGTATCCCGGCCTTCAAGCTGGAGAAAGAGGTCATGACCCGCCGCCGTGAAATCTTCACCGGCATGGGCATTGAGTTCAAACTGAACGTGGAAGTGGGCCGCGACGTGCAGCTCGACGACCTGCTGAAGGATTACGACGCCGTGTTCCTCGGCGTGGGCACCTACCAGTCCATGCGCGGGGGCCTGGAGAATGAGGATGCGCCGGGCGTCTACGACGCGCTGCCGTTCCTGATTGCCAACACCAAACAGATCATGGGCTATGGTGAAACCGCCGACGAGCCGTTCGTCAGCATGGAAGGCAAACGCGTGGTGGTGCTGGGAGGCGGTGATACCGCGATGGACTGCGTGCGTACCTCCATTCGTCAGAATGCGGCACACGTGATCTGCGCCTACCGCCGTGACGAAGAGAACATGCCGGGCTCTAAGCGCGAAGTGAAAAACGCGCGTGAAGAGGGCGTGGAGTTCCAGTTCAACATCCAGCCCCTGGGTATTGAAGTGAATGCCAACGGAAAAGTGAGCGGCGTGAAGATGGCGCGCACCGAGATGGGCGCGCCTGATGCGAAAGGCCGCCGTCGCGCGGAGATCGTCGCTGGCTCCGAGCACGTGATCCCGGCCGATGCCGTGGTGATGGCGTTCGGTTTCCGTCCTCACAGCATGGAGTGGCTGGCGAAGCACGGCGTTGAGCTGGATTCACAGGGCCGTATTATCGCACCAGAAGGCAGCGATAACGCGTTCCAGACCAGCAACCCGAAAATCTTCGCGGGTGGCGATATCGTTCGCGGCTCTGACCTGGTGGTCACGGCGATTGCCGAAGGGCGCAAGGCAGCTGACGGGATCATGAACTTCCTGGAAGTGTAATACCGGCTGAACATGCGGTTTATCATCACCGCATGTTCACCTCCTCTTATTTTGCCCTCATTTAATCTCAGACTGATTCCATCAGGCTGAGATTTATTACGCCCCATTAAATGGCGAGCCTTTATCAACGGTCCGTGATTGCCTTTAAATCGTGAACGCAATCGTATATCCACAATAAAAATATAATTAAGTGTTGAAGCATAAGTTCATATAACGGAGTAATAGAAGAGCGGCGTAATATCTGCGCCGTAAACAAAAGGGATTTAAAATAATGGCTAAAAAACATGCCTATGTAGAATATCGCCCTAAATCAACGAGTGAGGATGAAGAAGTTATCCATCATGTGGTGATTGTTGACGGCGAAGAGATACATACAGAGAAAACGCAGGAAAAGGCTGCCGATTGGGCTTTGAAAGAGGGTTATGCGGTCCATGTCGCCCGCGAGCGCCATCTTAAGGACTTAGATCAACCGCCTCTGTTCCGTGTATATCCCTAGGGCAATGAGATGTGCTTTGTAATACTCCTTGGGATGAAAGCCTCAATGTGCGCTATTTAAAAGCCCTTAGGGGCTTTTTATTCTGTTTCTGAACATGAATGACTTTGAGAGAGCAAATACAACCGCATAGGTGAGATTTATGTCCGTCTATACCGACAATAACATTCACCGCCTGTATATATATTCAAAATAATATTCAACTTTGATATAGCTGTATTCTCTAATACGAAACGACAATAATCTTATTTAACTATATTGTGCGATCCTGCATCGGCACCTCTTTGCCGCTGATAGATTGATACTACATACGGAAATGAAGTTATGAAATTCGATAAAATCGTCACCGGGCTACTCTTTGCTATTTTGTTTTTCAGCGTCGGTAATGCTGTCGCCAAAACCAAACTGCTCTCCGATGCTCAGGTTAAGGATAAAATTATTGCGGAGTCTATCGCTGATTATCCCGGCGTCTGCGCCTGCCCTTTTAATCAGGCACGAAATGGCAGTTCCTGCGGGCGTCGCAGTGCATGGAGTAAAGCTGGCGGCTATTCACCCATTTGTTACCAGAATGAAGTCACTGCTGAAATGATAAAAGAGTGGCGGGAACGTAACAGCTAACCGCTATAAGCAGAAAGCAAAACAGGCCCCATGGGCCTGTTTGATTATTTAACAACGCGTAATGCGGGGCGACCACCGCGGGGCGGCGGCGGATCGTCATCCGGATCGTTGTCATCAGCATGATCCGGTTTATCTCCATCGATAATGGACATCACCGTCTCACTTTCAGTACCTGATGGCGACTCGTCATCATTCAGGCTGGCTACATCTTCATCATACGCCGCTTCCGGCTCGAACATGGTACCTGCACCGTTTTCACGGGCGTAGATCGCCAGCACCGCTGCCAGCGGCACGGAGACCACGCGCGGTACGCCACCGAAACGCGCGTTGAAGCGCACTTCGTCGTTTGCCAGCTCAAGGTTACCCACCGCACGCGGGGCGATGTTCAGTACGATTTGGCCGTCACGCGCGTATTCCATAGGAACCTGCACGCCCGGCAACGTCACATCCACAACCAGGTGCGGCGTGAGCTGGTTATCCAGCAGCCATTCATAGAAGGCGCGCAGCAGATACGGACGGCGTGGGGTCAGTTGTGACATTTCCACAGTCATTAGCCTCGGCCGAGACGCATTTCACGTTCCGGTTCAGTTAAGGATGCCAGGAAAGAGTCGCGCTCAAAGACGCGAGTCATATAGCCCTTCAGCTCTTTCGCGCCAGGACCGCTGAACTCTACGCCCAGGGTTGGCAAACGCCACAGCAGCGGAGCCAGGTAGCAATCCACCAGGCTGAACTCATCGCTCAGGAAGAACGGTTTCTGACCAAACACCGGTGCAATGGCCAGCAGCTCTTCACGCAGTTGCTTACGTGCAGCGTCAGCTTCAGAAGCGGAACCGCTGGTAATCACGTTCATCAGCGAATACCAGTCTTTTTCGATGCGCTGCATGTACAGGCGGCTTTCACCACGCGCAACAGGGTAAACAGGCATCAGCGGCGGATGCGGGAAACGCTCATCCAGATATTCCATAATGATACGGGATTCCCACAGGGTCAGCTCGCGATCCACCAGCGTCGGTACGCTTTGGCTCGGGTTGAGATCGATCAGATCCTGAGGCGGGTTATCCTTTTCCACATGCTCGATCTCAAAACTGACACCCTTCTCGGCCAGCACGATACGAACCTGATGGCTATAAATGTCAGTAGGACCAGAAAACAGCGTCATTACCGAACGTTTGTTGGCAGCGACAGCCATGAAAACCTCCAGGTATATTCAGAATTTTTACTGCTACCAGCCCAACAGGGGCCAGCCAGATGTTGTATCGCCCATCCCAGAGAAGACACATTGTTCAAGAAACGAACAAAAATCGAGTATTCACCGATATTTGGGCAGAAAATTGGATGATAGTTTACCAGATTTTGATGGCTTTGTGGTGAGGGGATTCTGGAAATGTGGAAAAAGAGAAGATATATGCATGGATATTGTGGATAACCTGCGCATTATCCATAAAAAAACCCGCCGAAGCGGGTTTTTCGCCAATCGTTCTGCGTAAGCAGAATGAATTAACGTTTGGAGAACTGTGGACGACGACGTGCTTTACGCAGACCCACTTTCTTACGTTCAACCTGACGCGCGTCACGAGTAACGAAGCCAGCTTTACGCAGTTCAGAACGCAGGGATTCGTCGTACTCCATCAGAGCGCGGGTGATACCGTGACGGATCGCACCTGCCTGACCGGAGATACCACCACCTTTAACGGTGATGTACAGATCCAGTTTTTCTACCATATCAACCAGTTCCAGCGGCTGGCGAACTACCATGCGGGCAGTTTCGCGACCGAAGTACTGTTCCAGAGAACGCTGGTTGATTACGATTTTACCACTGCCCGGTTTGATGAAAACGCGAGCTGCGGAACTTTTGCGGCGACCAGTGCCGTAGTATTGATTTTCAGCCATTGCCTATAATCCCGATTAGATGTCAAGAACTTGCGGTTGCTGTGCCGCGTGGTTGTGCTCGTTGCCTGCGTAAACTTTCAGTTTACGGAACATAGCACGACCCAGCGGGCCTTTTGGCAGCATGCCTTTAACCGCGATTTCAATCACACGCTCAGGACGGCGGGCAATCATCTCTTCAAAGGTCGCTTGTTTGATACCACCGATGTGGCCGGTGTGGTGATAGTACACTTTGTCAGTACGCTTGTTGCCGGTAACAGCAACTTTGTCAGCGTTCAGAACGATGATGTAATCACCGGTATCTACGTGCGGAGTGTATTCCGCTTTGTGCTTACCGCGCAGGCGACGAGCCAGTTCAGTAGCCAGACGGCCCAGAGTTTTACCGGTCGCGTCAACAACATACCAGTCGCGCTGTACGGTTTCTGGTTTAGCTGTAAAAGTTTTCATTAAAAGCTTACCCAAATAATAAGTTACACGTTGGTGAACACCCAAACGTTTAGTCAGTTGAGGTTCACACGACAAAGTCCGGCAAACCTACCCCTTCGAATAGCTCATGCCGACACATAGAAAGTTTCGGGAAAAAAACCTTCTCGTAACGTGGGGTCGCAAGATTATAGAGAAGTTGAGGTCAAAGATCGACCCTTAAATGTGATTTGGAATGGGTTTTTCGGGGCGGTGGAAAATGCCGGGTGGCGGCTGCGCCTTACCCGGCCTACAAGGCTCCCTTCTCAGGGAGAGGGTGGCATTTATTACGGCATATGCTCCAGCTTCAGGTATTCCTCGCTCTGCATCTCCTGCAGGCGCGACAGGCAGCGCTGGAACTCAAACTTCAGCCGCTCGCCTTGGTAAATCTCATATAAAGGTTCCTCGGCGCTGACCACCAGCTTGACGTGACGCTCATAAAACTCGTCCACCAGCGCAATGAAGCGGCGTGCCTCGTTCTCCATCAGCTTCGTCATCACCGGCACATCCAGCACCATCACGGTGTGGAACAGCCGCGACAGCGCGATGTAATCGTGCTGGCTGCGGGCATCCACGCAGAGCGTCGTAAAGGAGACCGCCAGCGTTTGGTTTTCAACGCCGAGCGTCGGCAGCGGACGATGGTTAATCTCGAGCGCCGGGGCGTGCTCGCGTTTTGCCCCCGCCAGCGCCAGCCACAGTTTATCCATCTCGCGGGTGGTCTCAGCATTGAGCGGTGAAAGCCACAGGTGCGCCTGGGTCAGCGTGCGCAGGCGATAATCGACGCCGGCATCGACGTTCATAATGTCACAATGCTGCTTGATGGCGTCGATGGCAGGCAGGAAGCGTGCGCGCTGCAGGCCGTTGCGGTACAGCTCGTCCGGCGGGATATTTGACGTGGCCACCAGCGTGATCCCGCGGGCAAACAGCGCCTTCATCAGGCCGCCTAACAGCATGGCATCGGTGATGTCAGACACAAAAAACTCATCGAAGCAAAGCACGTCCGTCTCCGCCTTGAACCTGTCCGCCACAATCTCCAGCGGATCGCTTTTACCCTGCAGCGCGGTCAGCTCTTCATGCACCCGCAGCATAAAGCGGTGGAAGTGCAGACGCTGTTTACGTGCGCCAGGCAGGCTCAGATAGAACATGTCCATTAGCCAGGTCTTACCGCGACCGACTCCGCCCCACATATATAAACCGCGCGCAGGCGCGTGAGCCACTGGCGCTTTTTTACCGAGCAGCCGCCCAAATGCCGCCTTTAGCCCGCCGTTCTGTTCGGCTTCCGCGGGTTTGGCCGTGAGCTCCTGATAAATCATCTCCAGACGGTTTACCGCCTCACGTTGAACGTCATCAGGCTGATGGGTGCCCTCGTTAAGGGCCAGTTGGTATCGCGATGCAGGGGACAGGTTTTGCATAATCTTATTGTTATTCCTTCAATTAACGCTCACCAGCAGACGTGACTGATGAAAAAAAGGCCGTTCTACACTACGCGATGATACGTCAGGATTCCACTTCTGCAGAAATAGCGGTTATAGTGGCATTATCAGGCACAGGCAGGAGCCGAGCCAACACCCTACGGAACAACAAGACAACGGGAGAAGTTCATGACCTGGGAATATGCGCTAATCGGTTTAGTCGTCGGCATCGTCATCGGTGCTGTGGCCATGCGTTTCGGTAATCGCAAATTGCGTCAGCAGCAGTCACTGCAGTACGAACTGGAAAAGAACAAAGCCGAGCTGGAAGAGTATCGTGAAGAGCTGGTCAGCCACTTTGCCCGTAGCGCCGAGCTGCTGGACAACATGGCGACCGACTATCGTCAGCTGTATCAACATATGGCAAAAAGCTCCAGCAGCCTGCTGCCGGAAATGACCGCGGAAACCAACCCGTTCCGCAACCGTCTGGCTGACTCTGAAGCCGGTAACGATCAGGCGCCCGTTCAGATGCCTCGCGACTATTCCGATGGCGCGTCCGGCCTGCTGCGCGGCGGTGTAAAACGCGATTAATCGCACAACCTGAATTTATTTTGCGGGCGCAGCGGTTGCGCCCGTCCTTTCTTGATGACCCCAGCTATCATTTAGTTAAACACCTCATTGTTCAGCGGTTTAAAATTCAATAACATCAACGTGTTTTTGGGGCCGTTTTTCCTTTATTCCAGGTTACGAGAGTCAACATCGATGAAGAAAAAAAACCAGCTGTTGAGCGCTATTGCGTTAAGTGTCGGGTTATCTCTCTCGGCGTCCGTCCCTGTCTTCGCCGCCATTCCCACCCAGGTGCCCGGCCAGGCGGCCATTCCAAGCCTTGCACCCATGCTGGAAAAAGTGTTGCCTGCGGTCGTCAGCGTTCAGGTTGAAGGCACGGCGGTACAAAGCCAACGCGTCCCTGAAGAACTGAAAAAATATTTTGGCGATGAGTCGCCCGAGCAGCAGGCACAGCCGTTTGAAGGCCTGGGTTCTGGCGTCATTATTGATGCGGCGAAAGGCTATATCCTGACCAACAACCATGTCATCAGCCAGGCCGATAAAATCAGCGTCCAGCTAAACGATGGCCGCGAATTTGATGCCAAACTGATTGGCGGCGATGACCAGAGCGACATCGCGCTGCTGCAGGTGCAAAACCCGAGCAACCTGACCCAGATTGCCATCGCGGATTCCGACAAACTGCGCGTCGGTGACTTTGCCGTTGCCGTGGGTAACCCCTTTGGCTTAGGGCAAACCGCCACCTCCGGGATCGTCTCCGCGCTGGGACGCAGCGGCCTCAACCTGGAAGGGCTGGAAAACTTTATCCAGACCGATGCCTCAATCAACCGCGGGAACTCCGGCGGGGCATTGCTTAACCTTAACGGCGAGCTGATTGGGATCAACACGGCGATTCTGGCCCCGGGCGGCGGCAGCATCGGGATCGGCTTTGCTATCCCCAGCAATATGGCCAAAACGCTGGCACAGCAGCTGATCCAGTTCGGTGAAATCAAGCGCGGGCTGCTGGGCATTAAAGGGATGGAGATGAGCGCGGATATTGCAAAAGCGTTCAACATCAACGTACAGCGCGGGGCGTTTGTCAGTGAAGTGCTGCCTAACTCCGGCTCGGCAAAAGCGGGGATCAAATCGGGCGACGTGATCGTCAGCCTGAACGACAAACCGCTGAGCAGCTTTGCAGAACTGCGTTCGCGGATTGCCACAACCGAACCTGGCGCCAAAGTGAAGCTGGGGCTGATCCGTGACGGCAAGCCGCTGGACGTGGAAGTGACGCTGGACAAGAGCACCTCCTCCTCGGCCAGTGCGGAACTTATCGCCCCGGCGCTGCAGGGGGCGACGCTGAGCGATGGGCAGCTGAAAGACGGTACGAAGGGCATTAGCGTCGACACCGTCGAGAAGAGCAGCCCCGCTGCCCAGGCGGGATTGCATCAGGATGACGTGATCATTGGCGTAAACCGCAACCGCGTGCAGTCTATTGCCGAACTGCGCAAGGTGCTGGAGAGTAAACCGGCGGTGATTGCCCTGCAGGTCATGCGTGGCAATGAATCCATCTATATTTTGTTGCGCTAAGCATTTGCGACCCGGACATCACCGCTGCGTGTGATGTCCGGATAACTCATGTTATGCTGCAAATCGTTCCTTTTTTAACGACACGCGCATCATGCTTTTAAAGCTCTTACGTTCTATTGTCATCGGTTTGATTGTCGCTGGCCTTCTGCTGCTGGCGCTGCCGTCATTACGTCAGTTCAATAAACTGTCGGCTCCCAGGTTCGATAGCACGGATGAAACGCCGGCCACCTATAACCAGGCCGTTCGCCGCGCCGCACCTGCCGTGGTTAACGTTTATAACCGTGGCCTGAACACCTCCGCCCATAATCAGCTTGAGATCCGTACCCTCGGCTCCGGCGTGATCATGGACGAGCGCGGCTACATTATTACCAACAAGCACGTCATTAACGATGCCGACCAGATCATCGTCGCCCTGCAGGATGGCCGCGTGTTTGAGGCCTTGCTCGTTGGGTCTGACAGCCTGACCGACCTGGCCGTCCTGAAAATTAACGCCACGGGCGGTTTGCCGGTCATTCCGATCAACCGTAGACGTACCCCGCACATCGGTGACGTCGTCCTGGCTATCGGCAACCCCTACAACCTGGGCCAGACCATCACCCAGGGGATTATCAGCGCGACCGGTCGTATCGGTTTGAACCCCTCCGGGCGGCAGAACTTCCTGCAAACCGATGCCTCCATCAACCACGGTAACTCCGGGGGGGCGCTGGTCAACTCGCTGGGCGAGCTGATGGGTATCAATACCCTCTCGTTCGATAAAAGTAACGACGGCGAGACGCCGGAAGGGATTGGCTTTGCCATTCCGTTCCAGCTGGCAACCAAGATTATGGACAAGCTTATCCGCGACGGACGCGTGATCCGCGGCTATATCGGTATCGGCGGGCGCGAAATCGCTCCAATGCATACCCAGGGCGGCGGTATCGATCAAATCCAGGGCATCGTGGTTAACGAGGTGTCGCCAGGGGGGCCGGCGGCCAACGCGGGGATTCAGGTGAATGACGTCATTGTGTCGGTCAACGGCACGCCAGCGGTCTCTGCGCTGGAGACGATGGATCAGGTGGCAGAAATTCGCCCGGGCTCTATCATCCCGGTTGAAGTCATGCGCAACGATAAGAAACTGACGCTGCAGGTCACCATTCAGGAATACCCGGCAACGAACTGACAGGCATAAAAAAACGGAGCGATACGCTCCGTTTTTTTTACCGGGAGACGGTGCGTTTTACTTGTTAACGAACTCTTCGCCCAGGGTGATATCTTTCTTCAGCGTATCCAGCATGCCTTCCATCGCGTGTTGTTCAAACGCGCTCAGCGTGCCAATAGACTTACGCTCTTCAATACCGTTTTTACCCAGCAGCAGCGGCTGAGAGAAGAAGCGGGCGTGTTCGCCATCGCCTTCAACGTAAGCGCATTCAACAACGCCTTTCTCGCCCTGCAGCGCGCGAACCAGTGACAGACCGAAACGTGCAGCCGCCTGGCCCATAGACAGGGTTGCAGAACCGCCACCCGCCTTCGCTTCCACCACTTCGGTGCCCGCGTTCTGGATGCGTTTAGTCAGATCAGCCACTTCCTGCTCGGTGAAGCTCACGCCTGGGATCTGCGACAGCAGAGGCAGGATGGTGACGCCTGAGTGACCGCCAATAACCGGCACTTCCACTTCTGTTGGCTGTTTGCCTTTCAGCTCAGCAACGAAGGTGTTGGAACGGATGATATCCAGCGTGGTCACGCCGAACAGTTTGTTTTTGTCGTAAACGCCCGCTTTCTTCAGCACTTCTGCCGCGATAGCCACGGTGGTGTTCACCGGGTTGGTGATGATCCCGATGCACGCTTTCGGGCAGACTTCTGCAATCTGCTGCACCAGGTTTTTCACGATGCCCGCGTTGACGTTGAACAGGTCTGAACGATCCATGCCTGGCTTACGCGCCACGCCTGCAGAAATCAGCACCACGTCGGCACCCTGCAGGGCAGGGCGTGCATCTTCACCGGAGAAGCCTTTGATTTTAACAGCGGTCGGGATGTGGCTCAGGTCAACCGCCACACCTGGGGTTACCGGGGCAATATCGTACAGGGAGAGTTCTGAGCCTGAAGGCAGTTGGGTTTTCAGTAGTAGGGCAAGCGCCTGGCCGATACCACCAGCAGCGCCGAGGACTGCGACTTTCATCCTAAACTCCTTATTATGGTTAACTTAAGTATCTGTAAATCCGTTGCGGCGACCATAATTCAGCAGGTAAATAATTACAATTTTCGTAGCTAAAGAATTTGAGGTCACGCGACTTTATCTCTCACCAGAAGACTATCTGACGACAGAGGGCAACGCTTTAAGAGGTGGTTACAATACACCCTGCCCCGCCACCAAAACAACATCATTTTGATAACATTTAATTTACTTTTAAGCTTATTTGCGCGGCGTGACCCAGGCATGTTTTCTGATAACGAAATCTGATAAAATCACTCCCTTTCATAACATTATTTCAGCCTACCGCTCGGTAGATAATTTGCATAAAAATTCATCCACATGCATAATAATGTTGTTTCTATCGTCATATTCCGGGTGACTTATGCGAAGCTCGTCTAAGCAAGAAGAATTAGTAAAGGCGTTTAAGGCGCTACTCAAAGAAGAGAAATTCAGTTCTCAGGGAGAAATCGTTCAGGCGCTGCAGGAACAAGGCTTCGATAACATCAATCAGTCGAAAGTCTCCCGCATGTTAACCAAGTTTGGCGCGGTGCGTACCCGTAACGCCAAGATGGAGATGGTCTATTGCCTGCCGGCAGAACTTGGCGTGCCGACCACCTCCAGCCCGCTCAAAAATCTGGTTCTGGATATCGATCATAACGACGCCGTTGTGGTAATCCACACAAGCCCCGGTGCGGCACAGCTGATTGCCCGCATGCTGGACTCGTTGGGTAAAACGGAAGGTATCCTCGGCACTATCGCCGGAGATGACACCATCTTTACCACACCGGCCAGCGGTTTCTCGGTGAAAGATCTCCACGAAGCGATTCTGGTTCTGTTCGAACAGGAACTCTAAACCCCTCTCCCCGTAGCGCCGCTGCGGGGATCGTTCTACTTCCGCTGCATTTCCCCCTCTTTTCTGCTGCCCTTCACTTTAACAAATAGTGCTTTTTACCGCCCATTAACATTCATCTGGTGAATGCTAAATCAAAAAATCGCACAAAAAATCAAAAGCAGATATCCATATGATTTAATTAGATATAACCTTCAATTAAGTACAAAAAACACCCAATATTATGCAAATTGGTTATAAAAAACCGCGCAGTTAACACGTAATAACAATAGAAACCATTAGTCTGGTATTAATTTTTGCCGTTATTAGTGTATACTTGATTTTGTGATGAGGGTCACGAAACAAGACCCCACTAAAAAATTCGACGAGGTAAGAATCATGAAAATCAAAACAACTGTAGCGGCGCTGAGCGTCCTGTCTGTCCTGTCATTTGGTGCTTTCGCGGCTGACGCCATCAATGCTGACCAGGCGCAATCCCGCCAGTCCATCGGTACGGTTTCTGTCGGTGCGGTAGGCACATCACCAATGGACATGCATGAGATGCTGAACAAAAAAGCGGAAGAAAAGGGTGCGTCATCCTATCGCATCATCGAAGCGCGTTCGGGCGACCACTGGCACGCCACCGCTGAGCTGTACAAATAAGTTTTAGTAATAACTGAAAACGTAAATCTTCACTCAACGGCACCAGGCATAAAAATAGCGGTTCAACCCTTCTCGCTGTTGAGTCAAAAACCCTATTCAGGAGTAAAGACTATGAAAACTCAATTGATCATCGCAACCCTCGGTCTGGCTTCCGTTCTCTCTTTCGGTGCGAGCGCAGCCGTACAGCAGGTAAATGCCGAACAGGCACAGAATCTCCAGCGTATGGGCAGCGTCTCCGTCACGTCTGTCACCGGTTCACCGATGGATATTCGTCACGAACTTGCCGCCAAAGCTGAAAAAGCAGGCGCCAGCAGCTATCGCGTCACCGAACTGAATCAGGGCGACCACTGGCATGCCACGGCAGAACTGTATAAATAAACCCTCGTCGTATCTCATCATACGACTTGCCCCTGGCCTCATGGTCAGGGGCTTTTTTCATTCAATGCCGCGCGTTAAAGCGCAGCTGTCCTTCCAGCTCTTCTTCCGCTTCATCGAACAGCAATATCAGCGCGCCAAAGCGTCTGCGCAGCTTTTCGGGCAAATGGATGAACTCAATTTCCAGCGGTAGCGGCAACTGGCTGCCGGTGACCACGTCCCACAGCGTATCCAGATTCGTCACGCTCTCCCGTTCAAGCTCAAACACCCGAATAAATTCACGGTAGAAGTCTTCCTGACTGTCAATCTCATCAAAATCAAACGTATAGGTTTTCATTGCCAGCTACCCTGTCCAGGCGAGCGGCAGATGCCGCCCTGTTTATTATAATCCCCCGATATGCAGGGTTTTCACTTCCAGATACTCTTCCAGCCCCAGCACGGAGCCCTCGCGTCCAAGACCTGACTCTTTTACGCCGCCAAAGGGACCCAGTTCCGTGGAAACGGCGCACTCGTTAATGCCGATCATCCCACTCTCGATGGCCTGCGAAACGCGGAAGACCCGCGAGAGATTTTGGGTATAGAAGTAAGCCGCCAGCCCGTAGGGCGTGTTATTGGCGCGCTGGATGACTTCATCTTCAGAGGTGAAGCGGAAGCACGCCGCAACCGGGCCAAACGTCTCTTCTTCAGCCAGCTTCATGCCTTCATGGCAGTCGCCCAGCACGGTTGGCATCCAGAAGTTCCCGCCAAGCGGATGGGGCTTACCGCCTGCCAGCACGGTTGCGCCTCGGGCGACGGCATCGTCGACATGCTCCCGCACCTTATCGAGCGCAGAAGATTCAATTAGCGGCCCGACGACGACGCCGTCCTCAAGACCATTACCCACCTTCAGCGCCTTCACGGCATCGGCAAGTTTATTCACAAACCTGTCGTAGACGGTTTCCTGAATGTAAAAACGGTTAACGCTGACGCAGACCTGCCCGGCATTGCGGAACTTGTTGGCAATCGCTCCCTTAACCGCCGCATCAATGTCCGCATCCTCAAAAACGATATACGGCGCATTGCCCCCCAGCTCCATCGAGACCTTCTTCATGGTTTCGGCGGCGTTGCGCACCAACGTTTTGCCGACGGAGGTTGAACCGGTAAAGGAGATTTTACGCACGTCGCGGCTGGCCATGATCGCATCGCTGATCTCATGCGTATTCCCGGCCACGGCGTTGAGCACGCCGTCGGGGACACCGGCCTGTTTAGCCAGCGCAAGCAGCGCAAAGGCACTGAGCGGGGTGTTATTGGCCGGTTTGATCACCCCGGTACACCCTGCCGCCAGCGCCGGGCCTAACTTGCGGGTGAGCATGGCCATCGGGAAGTTCCACGGCGTTATCGCCGCGACCACGCCAATGGGTTCGCGGGTTGCCAGAATGCGCGAGCCGGGTTTGATTGGTGGAATAATTTCGCCGTTCGCGCGCTTGGCCTCTTCAGCAAACCACTGGATAAAGCTGGCGGCGTACTCGACTTCCCCCTCCGCCTCTTTCAGCGGTTTACCCTGCTCGGTGGTCATTAGTCGCCCGAGCCAGCTTTTATTCTCAATAATCAGTTCGTACCAGCGGTACAGAATGGCCGAGCGTTCTTTCGCGGTTTTGGCACGCCAGGCCGGGAAGGCTTTGGTCGCCGCAGCGATTGCGTCTTCGGTTTGCGCTTTACCCGCTTTTGCAACTTTAGCAATGACCTCACCGGTCGCGGGGTTCAGCACATCAAACGTTGTGTCCAGCGTTTTCCAAATGCCGTTGACCAGATAACCGGTCTGAAAAAGGATATGGTCCTGAAGCGCCTGGGTCGTCATGTGTCCTCCCTTCCTGAAATGTAAGAACGTGCTGGAATAAGTATAGCCACAAAAAAACCGACGCTTTTGGCGTCGGTTTTTTTACTTCAGTCAGTTATCCGTGAGGGCATTCTGGTAGCGATGCAGCATAAACACCAGCCGTCCTACCGGCTCGGTCACCTGAGGCGGCGCCTCCCAGTGCTTGAGCTTCTCCTGATAGATGTCGAGCTCTTCAAGCAGCTGCGTAAAGTAACGACGCCGTTTGTCATCGCTGCTGGCAGAAAGCACATGATCGGCGGTACGACGCAGCTGGCGGTGCCAGGCCGACAGATCGTCGTTTATCGGCACGGGCGCGTTACGCAGGCGCTGGTGTGCGATGATCATGGTTAACGCCAGGCGGAACTTCGCGATATCGCCCGGGAACTTGTTCAGCAGTAAAAACAGCTGCTGATAGAGCGCGGGAAGGTGGTTCTCTTTACGGCGCGCGGTATTGGTTGTCATCGACGACACGGCCGCCGACACAAACTGGTTCAACAACACGCGCCCCGTCCTTGCCTGCGAATTATCGCGAACCAGCAGAATCACCATCATTGCCAGGAAGCAGCCCACCAGCTGACCTAACGCGCTGTCGAGGAACTGGCTGAAATGGAAGGTCATCGGGTTATCCAGCACGATGATGTTAATCGTACTCGCCAGCGCCCCCAACGATCCCAGCCGCCGCTTTTGCACCTCAATGCCGATAAAGAACGCCATCACCGCCAGGCTAATACAGAGCAGCAGCATGCTCTGCTGCGTCGACGGGATGATGACCAGGAAATAGAGCGCGCCAATCGGCAGCGCGGCAATGGTGCCGTACAGAAAATCAATGGCGACCATACGCGGGTTAGGCAGACGCATCGCCAGCGCGGTTACGACAGCAATCATCACCATTGCGCCGCTGCCGGACGTCCAGCCCGTCCACAGCCAGAACAGCGTGCCGAGCATGCAGGCGAGCGTGGTACGCCAGAAGTTGACCATGGCGTGATGATGCTCGGCGGATTCCGCCTTGATCACCACTTCTCCCTGCAGCACCTCTTCTTCCGCCGCGCTGATTTTGGTGTTGCCGATCACGCCGCGTTTCAGGAGCAGATAGCGCGTCGCGGCGCCGACCCAGGTGTAGATGGTTACCGGCGTGTCGCGCTCCCCGGTCCAGGCAATCACCCGGCGCATGCGCTTAAGCTGCTTATGCACGTCCTGCACGGTTTCTACCGGCTCGGCAAACAGTTCGCGGAACGTATCGGTGACCGCTTCCGGCCGGGTGTTCTGAATCAGGTAGGTTTCGCATGCCTGGGTAATCAGCGTCAGAGAGACGGTGTTGAGGGCTTTCAGGCGACGATTCGCGCGGGCCCAGCGTGACGACTCCATGTTAAGGTTGCTGCGCATCCCTTCCAGCGCCTGGGTTCGGCGAACCAGCCCGCTCCAGGCTTTATCCACCTCTTCGCTGTCGCCATGCTTAATGCAGAGCTGCATCAGCTGGTACTGGGCGACAATCAGGGCATCAAGCTCACGGTCGACTTCCTGCTTGATGGAGCGCGGGGAGAACAGCAGGTCCGCGACAATCGCACTGACAATACCAATCACAATTTCGCTGCAGCGCTCTACCGCAAACTGAGGAGCAAGCAGCGGCTCGGACTGGATGGTGATGATAATAATCAGCGCGGTATAGCCCGCCAGACCCCAGGCGTAGGAGTTCTCCACCTTCACCAGAGACGAGATCCAGGTACAAAAACCCGCCCAGATGCAACAGACCATCAGCATCAGCAGTGGGGTGCGGATCATCAGAATAATAATGGTGAGCGCCGCAAAACAGCCGATGAACGTCCCGATGATACGCAGCATCCCGCGATAGCGGATCGCACCAGAGTAAGGCTCTCCACCCGCGGCGAAGGCCGGACCCGCCGCAACAATGGCGGCCGTCAGCACTGCCCAGCGAGGCGTTTCAAGCTGGAAGTGGAAGCCGACAAATAGCGCCAGCACAATGGCGCACGCCAGCTTCACGGCGAAGCGAATGTGCTGGCTGGCGATGGAAAAAATGCCCATAGCGATTAACCAAACTCGCGCAGGCGGTGGGCGATTTTACGGAAGAACGAGTCCTGGCTGGCATCCCTGTCTTTTTCACCGGTAATCACCACCGTCGCCGTGGTCCCCGCAGGCCACAGGTTGCCCTGCTGTTCGTCCAGATGGATACGCACCGGCACCCGCTGGGCCAGACGCACCCACTCCAGGTTGGAATCCACCGTTGCCATCCCTTTGGCATCGTTCGAGCTGCTGGAGTTAGTCACCCCTGCCGCGACGCTGTCGACGGTACCTTTAAAGACGCGGTTGCTGCCCAGCGGCGTAATTTCTGCCCGATAGCCCGGACGTACGCCTTCCAGCTTGGTCTCTTCCATATAGGCGAGCACGTAGAAGGAGTTCTGCTTTACCAGCGCCACGGCGGTTGAACCACGGGTAATGAATTCCCCGGCATAGACGTTCAGGTTGGTCACCCAACCATCCGACGGGGCGCGGATCACGGTGCGCTCCAGATCGAGCTTAGCGAGATCGCGCGTGGCTTGCGCTTTCGCCAGCTGGTGCAGCACGGTTTGCAGCACGTTGTTGGACTGATCGATCTCTTCGCGGGACATGGCCTGAACGCCCAGCTGATTGCGGCGGCCTGCCTCGCGGCGTTTCTCCGAAGCCAGCGCCTGGTAATAGGCCACGTCGGCTTCCGCCTCTTCTAGCGCTTTCTGATAGCGAGGCTGGTCGATGGTGAACAGCACCTGATCTTTCTTCACCAGCTGGTTATCGTGGACGTTGACCGCCGTGATAAGACCGGCCACGTCAGGGGCGATGGCCACCACATCGGCGCTGAAGCGTGCATCACGCGTCCACGGCGATTCGGTGTAATAAACCCAGGCGCGGAAAATAGCGATGAAGGCGAGGATAACCAGCGCCATGGTGATGGCAGTGCGGGAGATTTTTCTTGTTAGCGTTTTCACATCAACCTCAGACAAACATGCGCGATATCAGGTAAAACAGGCAGCAATACAGCGCGGTATTGAACAATGCAGGGTGCCAGACGAAATCGTAGATCCCGGTAGGGACCAGCACCTTGCGCACCAGCCAGAAGATCGCCAGTGATAAAAGAAGCTCGAAAAATATCGGTGGGAACGACAGACCGAACACCACGATAACGGGAAACAGACTCATGTTGACCTTGATAAGAGAGAGTGCAGGCTTCAGAATTTTTTAGCGTGCGCCTTCGCAGGAGGGCAAGAAACGCCGGGCGAGAATGGCGCAGCCGTTATGTAATAAATAATATATTAACGTAACTGTTATGCTGTTATCTATAATATGTGTTCTAAATCACTTTTAAGCCAGAGTGAACAATGGAACGTTTAAAACGCATGTCGGTCTTTGCCAAAGTGGTTGAACTGGGTTCGTTTACCGCCGCGGCACGCCAGCTTCAGATGAGCGTCTCATCCATCAGCCAGACGGTGTCTAAACTGGAAGATGAGCTTCAGGTCAAGCTGCTCAACCGCAGTACCCGCAGCATTGGGCTGACGGAAGCGGGTAAAATTTACTATCAGGGTTGCCGACGCATGATGCACGAAGTGCAGGACGTCCACGAACAGCTCTACGCCTTCAACAACACCCCCATTGGTACGCTGCGCATCGGGTGTTCTTCAACTATGGCACAAAATGTTCTCGCTGCCATGACTGCGGATATGCTGAAGGAGTACCCCGGGCTGACCGTCAATCTGGTGACGGGTATCCCGGCGCCGGATCTGATTGCCGACGGGCTGGATGTGGTGATCCGCGTCGGCGCGCTGCAGGATTCCAGCCTGTTCTCGCGTCGACTGGGGAGCATGCCGATGGTCGTCTGCGCCTCGAAGAGCTATCTGGCGCAGTACGGTGTTCCGGAGAAGCCTGCCGATCTCACCAACCACTCGTGGCTGGAGTACAGCGTGCGGCCCGACAATGAATTTGAGCTGATTGCCCCGGAAGGGATCTCCACCAGGCTGCTGCCGGAAGGGCGGTTTGTCACTAACGATCCGATGACCATTTCGCGCTGGCTGGTGGCCGGGGCCGGGATCGCCTACGTCCCCCTAATGTGGGTGATCAACGAGATTAACAGCGGCGTGCTGGAGATCCTCTTCCCACGCTATCAGTCCGATCCGCGTCCGGTGTACGCCCTGTATACCGAAAAAGACAAACTCCCTCTCAAGGTACAGGTGTGTATTAACTATCTGACCGAGTATTTTGTGGACGTGGCGGAGCTGTTTCAGGGCATGCGCGGAAGAAGAAAGGAATAATCGATTTATCCGTGAAAGTATATGAGCGATGAATATTTCCAGGATGAATCACATCCGCATTCTGGAATATTCCCTCGTTACTATCAGGAATAGCTAATTGACACTCCTGCCGCCCGCCCATTACTTTATATGCAGTCTGTTCATCAGGCTGTTATTAATTTGTTACTGATATGAATAATAAAATGTATTCCGCAGGATGACGTTAAACAAGGAAAAGAAATGAATCTCTTTGAACAAACACCGCCTTCACGCAGGCGCTATGGGCTCGCCGCGTTCATCGGTTTAATTGCAGGTATTGTCTCCGCCTTTGTCAAATGGGGAGCCGAAGTGCCGCTTCCGCCCCGCAGCCCCACCGATTTATTCACCGGCGCATGTGGACCTGAGCAATTAATAAGGGCCGCAAGCCAGATTGACTGCTCACGTAATTTTTTAAACCCTCCCTATGTATTTTTACGCGACTGGCTGGGCGTTGTTGACCCTAACGCGGCAGTTTATACATTTGCCGGACATATATTTAACTGGGTCGGCGTGACGCATATTATTTTCTCAATCGTCTTCGCCGTAGGCTATTGTGTAGTGGCAGAAGTCTTCCCGAAAATTAAACTCTGGCAGGGTTTGCTGGCGGGTGCGTTAGCTCAGCTTTTTGTGCATATGATCTCCTTCCCGCTGATGGGGCTGACGCCACCGCTGTTCGAGCTGCCGTGGTATGAACACGTGTCAGAGATCGTGGGCCATCTGGTCTGGTTCTGGTCGATCGAAATCATTCGTCGTGACTTGCGTAACCGCATCACTCACGAGCCGGATCCGGAGATACCGCTGGGTAACTTACGTTAAAAAAAAGGCGCTACATCGGTAGCGCCATTTTTTTATGCGTGGTCAGGTCAGGCGGTACCGCCCACCGTCAGGTTGTCCACCTTCAGCGTTGGCTGGCCCACGCCCACCGGCAGGCTCTGGCCCTCTTTGCCGCAGACGCCTACGCCGTTATCCAGCTTGAGATCGTTGCCGACCATCGAGATCTGCTGCATGGCTTCAATACCGGAGCCAATCAGGGTTGCACCTTTCACCGCTTTGGTCACTTTACCTTTCTCGATCAGATACGCTTCTGACGTGGAGAAAACAAACTTACCGGAGGTGATGTCCACCTGGCCGCCGCCAAAGTTAGGCGCAAAGATACCGTAATCAACGGATTCGATAATTTCCTGCGGCGTAGATTTTCCCGGCAGCATGTAAGTATTGGTCATGCGCGGCATCGGCAGGTGTGCGTAAGATTCACGGCGGCCGTTGCCCGTCGGCGCAACGCCCATCAGGCGCGCGTTGAGTTTGTCCTGCATGTAGCCTTTCAGCACGCCGTTTTCGATCAGCACATTGTACTGGCCCGGAGTGCCTTCATCGTCGATAGCCACCGAGCCGCGACGATCGCGCATGGTGCCGTCATCCACTACGGTGCACAGCTCAGAGGAGACGAGCTGTCCGATCTGACCGCTGAACACGGACGTTCCGCGACGGTTAAAGTCGCCTTCCAGACCGTGACCCACCGCCTCATGCAGCAGTACGCCCGGCCAGCCGGCGCCCAGCACCACAGGGAATGACCCCGCCGGCGCCGCGACGGCATTCAGATTCACCAGCGCCATGCGAACGGCTTCTTTTGCCCACGCGTCAGCGCGCGCTTCACCGTCGACATCGGCCAGGAACCAGTCATAGCCGAAACGACCGCCGCCGCCGCTTGAGCCGCGCTCGCGCTTGCCGTCGTCATCGACCTGCACGCTAATGGAGAGACGCACCAGCGGGCGGACATCCGCCGCGAGGGTACCGTCCGTTGCGGCCACCAGAATCAACTCATACACGCCGCTCAGGCTGGCAGAGACTTCCTGCACGCGTTTATCCGCAGCGCGGGCGACCTTGTCCACGCGGCGCAGGATGTCCAGCTTCTCTTCACGGCTCATGCTCTGGAGCGGATCGATGCTGGTATAGAGCGCAGAGTGCTGCACTTCTCCCAGGGTTTTCACACGACCGTCACCGGTATCGCGCACGATGGTGCGCGCGGCCTGCGCGCTCTGCTCAAGTGCGGCAAGGCTAATCTGGTCGGCATAGGCAAAACCGGTTTTTTCCCCGCTGACGGCACGGACGCCGACGCCCTGGTCGATGTTGTAAGAGCCATCTTTAATGATGCTGTCTTCTAAAACCCAGGATTCGTGATAGCTCGACTGGAAATAGAGATCGCCGTAGTCGAGACGGCGTTCGGTCAGTTGACCAAGAATGGAGAACAGGTCCTGATGGCTCAGGCCGTTCGCTGCGAGCAAATGTTCACTTACCAGGTTCAGACTCATCGTATTGCTACTCGTTCGTTGCCGCCCGTGGCGGTAAAAAGATCGTATTTATTGAGAGTGAGGCAATTACCTGCCCACGTCAAATCATTGCTGTGCATCTTTGCGCGGCTGGCGCAGCACCTCGTTAATCTGCGGTTTATCGACCGGACCGGTAATACGGTAGCGCAGAATGGAGACCTTGCTCCACAGTGGCCCCAGCACCTTGCTGGCGGCAAATACCGCCGCACCGACAATCGGGTTCACCACAAAGGCCGCCGCAACGCCCACGCTCGCGGAAATTTCCGGCGCCACGACGGCTTCCATATCCAGCTCGCGGCGCACGAGGTTAACGGAGCCTTTCATGGCGATATCCGCCTCCAGGCCGTCCACCAGCGTGTCATCGGTATGCAGAACGCCATCTTTGATCCAGGCAGTGCTGCGGATGGAATCGTAGTAGAAACCTTCGCTGAAGGTATCGCTGAAGTCGAAACGCAGCTTGCGCAGCAGCGCATCAAAACTCAGCAGGCGCAGGATCTGTCCGGCGCGCCCCGTGCTCACGTCGGCGATTTCACCTTTGCCGAAGCGGGTTTTCAGAATGCCGTTCAGCGAGGCTTCATCAGGCCTCCACGGGGCATCACGCCAGTGAAGATCGTAATCGACGTCAAATGACGAGCCGCGCAGCGGCGTGGTGATGCCAAAGAAATTGGCTGCCGCATCCAGCTTGTTGCCTTTAATATCGCCCTTCAGGGACGTTCGCTGCTCGCCCGGCTTATTGACCCATTCCCCGGCGGCCGTCATGCGGCCAAAACCGGTATCAACCAGGCCGCCGGAAAGCGTAAGCGTGTTTGCCCGGATAGCGAAATCACCGTCGATACGACCGTATTTTTGCCCCCACAGCCAGCACTCCGCGCAGCGCAGCTGGAGATCGGGCCAGCCGCTAAAATCGATGCGGGAGGTTTGACCCAGCGGTGACGTGGCTGCCGGTTTGTCTTTTCCGCTCGCGGCGCTTGCCGGATTGTAGTAGAGGTAGCGGATTGCCGCCTGCCACGGCGCGCGATCGCGCATGGTCAGCGTACCGTTGATCTCTCTGCCCTGGGCCTCCACCTTCGTGCCGTTAACGACAGGCTGCGAAACAATACTCAGGTTGTTCCACTGCTGTCCGCCCAGCATCAGCGACGGAGTGCGTACGGTAATGGTTTGCGGGAACTGAGCGGTTTGATCGACATTTTGCCCAACGCCTTTCTGGAACAACGCCAGCCACTCTGCACCGTCCATCGGCGGGAGATTCAGCTCAATGCCCGCCTGCTCCGGCAGCGGCGGCGTGGAGCGGCTATCCGTTGTCCAGATGGCTTTGTCGAGAGTGAGCTTTTTGTTAAGCAGCCAGCGGCTGTTGAAGTGGTTTGTCCCGCCCGCGCTTCCGGTCAGCGCGAAGCTGTTCAGATTGCCATCGACGTTAAGCTTGACCGGCAGCGGCTGCCCGGCCTGTTTATCCAGCGGCGCAGGAAGCTGACTGCGAAGGTTTTTCAGATCGCCGGTGATGTCGACCTTGTACTGGGCACCCGCGTGATAAGGCAGATCGATGGCCACTTTCCCCTGCCAGGCGACCGCGCCGGCTACTGACGCCTCAAGCGGCTTCGGCAGGACATCCATTCGCGCTGGCTGCCAGTTACCGTCCAGATTGACGGCCACCTGATAGGCCTTTTCACCCTCGGTGGTGGTGAAGTCAATATTCACCGGCTGGTTAAACCAGCTGGCGGTCAGCGGCTCGCTCCTGAGGTTACCGTTCACAAAGCTAAACTGCCCGCTGAGGTTTTTCAGGGTGCTCTCAAGGGGTTTGATGTACAGGCTGTTGTTCTTCAGACGAACGTCACCTTTGGCGGTGGTCATCTCTCCGTCCAGCGGGATATCAAGATGTAAGCGAGCATTCACATCGCCATCAAGCTGGAGCTGCTGAAGCGTGGCGGCCAGCGACTCTTTCAGGGGGGTGTCCTCAAAGTACGGTCCTACCGCCTTGCCGGGACCGCTGATGTCGGCGTCAATCAGCAGCTTCTCTTTTGAGTAGTCCGGAATGTTGGCCGTCAGGTTGCTGGCCGTTACGCCGCCCAGCGCCACGCTGTCGGACTTCATCCACAGCCCGTCATTGAGGAAGTTAAGCTCGATATCCAGGTTTTCCAGCGCGGGCCAGCCCGGCTGGAACGCGAAGGTGGCGTTGTGCAGCGGCACCAGGACCTGGAACTGGCCTTCATTATGTTTGTACGGAAAAAGATGCGGATTACCGCCGTAGACCAGCGTGGCGTTGTCCGCCTGCCCGCCCTGAATCGCACCGCTCAGATAGTCTACCAGCGCTTTGCCCATCAGGTTTTCCGGGAAATAGCGCCAGGCCTGAGAGCCGTCATCGGTACTGATCCCGGCCAGAATCCCCAGCCACGGTTCATCACCATCAGGCTGCAGATAGCGGAAGTCGCCGCGCGCGTGCACCGCTTTGGCTTTCACATCGATATGGCGGCCATCAAGCTGGAAACCCTTATCGTTGCGAAGCCAGTTCAGTACCGCGTTGCCCTGTTCGATTTCCAGCGGCGCGCGGAAGACCGTCTCGTAAGGCATTTTGGCATTGTGCATATCTACCGTCAGCCTGCCGTTTTCCACGCTGCCTTCCAGCTTGCCGCTAAAGTGCTCCGCCCCCGGCAGCAGCTTCCACTGCTTCCAGGCAAGATCTTTCCACGTTGCCTGGAAGCGGGTTTTTTCCGTCGCCTGCAGCGGGATATCCAGCGCCAGAGCGTCTATCTGCCCGCTCGGCTGCGTTGCCAGCCAGATTTCGCCGAGGTCCGGGGAAATCTTTGCCGCCATCGAGCGCAGCCCTTCAATGGCAGCTAAATCGAGATTGCTGGCGCGGATGCGCAGCTCGTCGCTGCGTTTACTGCCCTTGCCGCCCACGTCCTGCTCCGGCATCCAGGCCAGCGTCAGCGCACCGCGCGGCCACGGCTTGCCGTCCATGGTGATGCGCGTATCCGGAATGGCAAACTGCCAGCCCTCTTTTTCCTGCGTTACGTGTGCGGTGAGGTTATCGACGGAAAGCTGATGCTGCTGTTTTTCGCCTTTCCAGCTTGCGCCCCCCTGTTTGAGCCAGATATCGCCGCTGGCAAATTCACCTTTCGTCAGGGTCAGCCAGCCTTCAAGGCTGAAGCGGGCCGTTTCCAGCTGCATATTCTGCTGGATCCAGTCGCCCAGCCACGGCTTCACGTCGACGTCGTCGGCCTGCAGCCAGACTTTGCCGTTGTTTAACAGGCCGTCATCGTCCCGCAGATCCATGCGCACCTGCATCACGCCATGCTGGCCGTTCAGGCTGGAGAGGCTCACCTGTCCTTCAGCGCGGTGTCGATTTTTGCCGTTGAGCCAGGTTAGCTGCGGGATCGCGAGTTCGGCGCGCTGGCCGGAAAGCGTAATAAAGCTCACCTCACTGTCGCGCAGATCGAAATGATCGAACTGGCGGAGGAAGAGATCGCTGAAATGGTTAGCTTCCAGTTCCTGACTATTATCACCGCCGGAGATTGGCGTATTGGTCAGAAACTGGAGCTGGTAAAAGGTGAGATCGCGGAACTGCCAGCGAAAATGCAGCAGGCTTTGCCAGACGTCCAGCGCCAGGGTCACGCGTTTGATGTTGAGGTGGCCACCGTCTTTCAGGCTGGCGTTGATGTCGCGGACATCGAGCGTCGGGCCAAAATTCTGCCAGCTAGCGCTAATCTGGCTGACGTTGACCGGCACGCCGGTAGTGGATTCGATTTTCGCCAGCAGCTGCGGACGCCAGCTGTCCAGATGCGGCAATACGAGGCGTAGCCCGCTCACGAGCAACGCGACAATCACGACCAGCGTTGCCCCTGTAAGCAATAAAATCCCCGGCAATCGCCTCACGCATCTCTCCTTGTCAGCTTTCGTCACGCAGCGTACTGCGTTTTACATCATCACGACGTCAAACTGCTCCTGGTTATAGAGCGGTTCAATTTGTACTTTTACCTGTTTGCCGACAAAGATTTCCACTTCCGCCAGCGCGTGTGACTCTTCGCCTTTCAGCGCTTCAGCCACCGCAGGGGAAGCATAGACCAGAAAACGATCGGAGTCGTAGGCGTGATGAACACGGACGATTTCTCGCATAATTTCGTAGCAGACGGTCTCAACCGTCTTTACCGTTCCGCGTCCATGGCAGGTTGGGCATTCATTACACAGCACATGCTCAACGCTTTCACGGGTACGCTTACGCGTCATTTCCACCAGCCCCAGCTGTGAGAAGCCGTTGATGCTGGTTTTCACGCGGTCTTTACTCAGCGCCTGCTCCAGAGAATGTAGCACCCGGCGGCGGTGGTCTTCATTACTCATATCGATAAAGTCGATGATGATAATGCCGCCCAGATTGCGCAGACGCAGCTGGCGCGCAATCGCCTGCGTGGCTTCGATGTTGGTGTTGAAGATGGTGTCATCCAGGTTGCGATGGCCGACAAACGCGCCGGTGTTAATGTCGACCGTGGTCATCGCTTCGGTCTGGTCGATGATCAGATACCCGCCTGACTTCAGTTCGACCTTACGCTCAAGGGCGCGCTGGATCTCGTTTTCGACATCATAGAGATCGAAGATCGGCTGACGCCCGGTGTAATGCTCCAGCAGGCCCGGCATTTCCGGAATGTATTCAGCGGTAAACTCCAGCAGGGCCTCATACGTCAGGCGAGAGTCCACGCGAATGCGGTCGAGCTGCGCATCGGCAAAGTCGCGCAGAACGCGCTGCGCCAGCGCCAGCTCACCGTAAAGCTGGTAGCGGGTCTGGTTGCGTTTTTTACGCTCCATCACTTTGGTCCAGACGCGCTTCAGGTAAGCCGCATCCGAGGCCAGATCTTCTTCGCTAATCCCTTCCGCCGCGGTGCGGATGATAAACCCGCCCTGCTCATCGCAGTAGGCGCTGACCACTTTTTTCAGACGCTCGCGCTCGCTTTCGCTCTCAATACGCTGTGAAACGCCCACGTGCGACGCGCCCGGCATAAAGACCAGATAGCGGGAAGGTAAGGTGATGTCGGTGGTCAGACGGGCGCCTTTGGTACCGAGGGGATCTTTCACCACCTGTACCATCAGATCCTGTCCCTGACGCACCAGCTCGGAAATATCGCGCACGGCAAACTGCTTTTGCTCTTCGCCCGCGACGCACTCGGTGTGCGGCATGATATCGGAGGCATGTAAAAACGCCGCCTTATCGAGTCCAATATCTACAAAAGCCGCCTGCATACCCGGTAGTACACGACTGACACGACCTTTGTAGATATTGCCTACTATTCCGCGCCGCGCTTCACGCTCAATATGAATTTCCTGAAGAATGCCACCATCAATATAGGCCACACGGGTTTCCGATGGCGTTACGTTTACCAACAATTCAGCCGTCATAATTATCCCTTCCCTCACGCAGTGAGTTAAAATTGCTCAGCAACTCATACGTTTCCACCAGCGGTAAGCCGACTACGGCGTGATAGCTGCCATGAATCTTCCTGACAAAACAGCCACCCAGCCCCTGAATACCGTATGCACCTGCTTTATCCATCGGTTCACCGCTGGCAATATACGCGGCGATGTCGTCGTCGGTAAGCACTCTGAACGTCACTTCTGTCACCACCAGGCAATCCAGCACGTGCTGGCTGTCAGCCAGCGCGACGGCGGTCATCACCTGATGCGTTTGTCCGGACATTTTGCGCAGCATGCGCGCCGCATCATCGGCGTCGCGCGGTTTCTCCAGCACTTCACCGTTAAGAATAACGATGGTATCTGCTCCCAGCACGGGAAGATCGCGTGGCACACTGGCCACGCCCGCCTTCGCTTTTTCGCGCGCCAGACGTGACACGTACTGTTGAGCACTTTCACCCTCAGCACGTTTTTCTTCAATGCCGGTCACGATGCGTTCAAAAGAGACCCCGAGCTGCGTCAGGAGTTCCTGACGGCGCGGAGAGCCGGAAGCGAGATACAAAGACGTCATAGAAACCTTTTATTGCACAGCAAACTGCTGGCGAACCTTACGCATCAGCAGGAACAGCCATGGCCAGAGCACACCGTTTACTACACTACTCCAGAACACTTCCGGTCGGAAAGAGACGTTGATCACTAAAAACTCTGCCCAGAAAACAACGATATCCGCAGCAAGCGACAACAGCATCACCACCAGGGCCTGTTGCCAGAGCGCGAGGTTGCGAAAGAGCTGGAATTTGAGTGCGACGAGGTACGCAATAATACTCATGGACAAGGCGCGTACGCCAAGCGTAGAGCCACTGATGAGATCCAGTATGGCACCCATCACAAAACCTGTGCCGACATTTACGCGATGCGGCAGGGCAAGGATCCAGTAGAGCAAAATGAGCAATACCCAGTTTGGCCGGAAAACAAGAATGTTATCCGGCCAGGGCATCACTTGAAGTAACAGCGCGATGAGAAACGAGAGCCAGATGACCCAGCGTCCCTGGCTACGATAGCTTGCCACTACTGCCCTCCCGAAGAGAGTTTAGGCGGTGGCGGCGCATCCGGCAGCGGCTGCGTTAACCCTGTTGCCGGCGCCGGAACTGGCGCAGGTGGCCCCATGGAATCCGCTGGCGGGAGAACCTGCGGCATCATCTGCATCAGGCGCTCATTCGCCACACGATGCACCTCTTCAGGCGTCATCGGGTTAGCACCGTTACGATCGGCGCCCCACAGCAGCAGCAGATAGCGCAAACGCTGTAAACCGGCGGTTGGACGCGCCTGAATCACGGTATAGGCACGCTGCGTATCCAGCTTCACCGAAGAGACCACCGCAACCGGATAGCCTTCAGGGAAGCGGCCACCCAGACCGGAGGTCACCAGCACGTCACCCACGCGGATATCCGTGTTTGCCGGCAGGTGTTCCAGCTGCAGGTCGTCCGTACAGCCGTTTCCGGCCGCAATCACGCGGATGTCGTTGCGCAGAACCTGGATCGGCAGCGCATGCGTGGCATCGCAAATCAGCAGCACGCGGCTGGTCAGTTTAGCCACGGCGACAACCTGGCCCACAACGCCTTTATCACTGATAACAGGCTGACCTTCATACACGCCGTTCACGCTCCCTTTGTCGATCACAACCTGATCGCTGTAGGGGTCGTTCACGGTCGAGATCACCTGAGTGACCATTTTCTGCTCATCCTGACGCAGCGGCGAGCCGAGCAGTTCGCGCAGACGCGCGTTTTCCTGCTTGTATTGCCCCAGCATCAGCAGTTCACTGTTTTTCAGCAACAGTTCCTGACGTAATGCCCGGTTTTCGAGTTCGAGTTGGTCGCGCGAAGACAGCGTTTGAGAAACGGAGTCGAGCAGTTCACGGGGACCATTTGAAACAAAGTAGAAAGGACTGACGGCGGTATCCATGTACGTTCTGATTTGGCTGAACGTACCGAGGCGGCTATCGGCAATAATGACCCCAAGCGCAACCAGAACCGCCAGAATGAGGCGAAACTGTAGCGATGGGCCACGGCTAAAAATTGGCTTCATAGGCTATGCGTATTCTCGCGTCAGAGAGAAAGGGTAGCAAATTGCTACCCTCTCAAACTCGACTACTCTTCGCTGAACAAATCGCCGCCGTGCATGTCGATCATTTCCAGCGCCTTGCCACCACCACGGGCGACGCAAGTCAGTGGATCTTCTGCAACTACGACAGGAATACCTGTCTCTTCCATTAACAGGCGGTCGAGGTTACGCAGCAGCGCACCACCACCGGTCAGAACCATACCGCGCTCGGAGATATCGGACGCCAGCTCCGGCGGACACTGTTCCAGCGCAACCATTACCGCGCTCACGATGCCCGTCAGCGGTTCCTGCAGTGCTTCCAGAATTTCGTTAGAGTTCAGGGTGAAACCGCGTGGTACACCTTCAGCCAGGTTACGGCCGCGCACTTCGATCTCACGCACTTCATCGCCCGGATACGCAGAGCCGATTTCGTGTTTGATACGCTCTGCGGTGGCTTCACCGATCAGAGAGCCGTAGTTACGGCGCACATAATTAATGATGGCTTCGTCGAAGCGGTCACCGCCGATACGTACGGAAGAGGAGTACACCACGCCGTTCAGAGAGATAACGGCCACTTCAGTGGTACCACCACCGATGTCCACCACCATAGAACCGGTTGCTTCAGACACTGGCAGACCCGCACCGATGGCTGCAGCCATTGGTTCTTCAATCAGGAACACTTCACGTGCCCCTGCACCCTGGGCAGATTCACGGATAGCGCGACGTTCTACCTGGGTTGCGCCAACCGGCACACATACCAGAACACGCGGGCTTGGACGCATGAAGCTGTTGCTGTGAACCTGCTTGATGAAGTGCTGAAGCATTTTTTCAGTCACGAAGAAGTCGGCGATAACGCCGTCTTTCATTGGGCGAATAGCGGCGATGTTGCCAGGGGTACGACCCAGCATCTGCTTCGCGTCATGACCCACTGCGGCCACGCTTTTCGGCGAGCCTGCACGATCCTGACGAATGGCCACAACGGAAGGCTCATTCAATACGATGCCTTGTCCTTTTACGTAAATAAGGGTATTCGCGGTACCCAGGTCAATGGACAGGTCATTGGAAAACATGCCACGAAATTTTTTCAACATACTAAGGGATAATCCTGAAAGCTGGGGCGGAAAACAAAATCCGCTTACTTTACCAACCACACGCAGCAGCGACAAGGCGCAAAAATCATCTGCAACGGTGAAAATTTGTGCAGTACGTTTCCTGATGTTACAAAATCATCCCCTGACTCCCTCAGGGCTGAGTAAACAGTAGCGTTCCCCACTGACGTTTGTAACCCGTTAAAGGTCGTTCACTGGCTTTTTGCTCGACATACTCAAAGCTACAGGCGCGATATTCTACGTGAAAACAGCGTAAACGGCAGGTCAAACAGAGTATCTTTGCAAATATTTTTTCACGTTGGTGTCAAGCGGCTGAGAGGCAGCAAAAAAATCCCCCTGACCACCCATGACGCCGCGCTCTGTTAACATCTGCCATTCGGCTCTGGACCGCACGCCCGTAGCAAATACTTGTGTTCGCGTTCCCTTGCAGGCTTCTACCAGACTCTGCACCAGCAGCTGGTTTTCCGTACGCTTCTCAATATTCCTTACCAGCCCTGGATGGAGCTTTAATAACTCGACATCCAGCTCCTTGATCCAGTCGGTACTGACCAGCGTTAAGCCTGCCTGCGTCACCGCAACACGCGCGCCCAGCGCGTTGATCAAACGTACCACCGGACGTAACCGGCTGATGTGTTGACCTACATCAGCCTCAGCAAGTTCAAAAATAATGTGTTTGCGTTGCGATTTTTCGCACTGCATTAATGTATCACGTAACCAGCGCTGGAAACGGGGACGTATTAACGACTCCACGGTCACCTGTAACGCGAGGTTTTCTTCCGGCCAGAAGGATAAAAACGGCATCAGGCGGGTAATTTGCTGGCGGTCATACTCTTCGGACAGGCCAAATTGCAGCACCATCGGCAGATATTCCGCCGAGATCACCTCTTCCGTCCCGTCAAAAATACGACACATCAGTTCACGATGATGCACGTTGCCGTTTTTCATGACCGCGGGTTTTTGATAGATACGTGGCCCGCCGCGGCTCAGCATTTGCTCAATCAACGTACGCCAGCGCACGTTGCCGCGCCCTTTTTCCGGCAGCGAGTCATCGTAAACCGCCCATCCGTTGGCCCCCTGCAACACCGCGTTGCGGGTGGCGGCTTCCGCATGCTCCATCACCTGTTCTGTCGATTGCCCACCGCGCCAGGCGCAGATCCCCATGTGGACCATATCGTCCCTGTCGAGCATTTTGCTTTGCGGCAGCGCATCCACCGCCTTCAGCAGCTGGCTGGCGATGCTTTCCGACTCCTTCAGCGTGCGGTGCGGCAACAGCACGGCAAAGTCGCTGCGGTGATAGCGGGCCAGCAGCGCGCCCGGGTAGCGCATAATAAAGGTGGAGAGCAGGTTGATCAGCGTAAAGAGATTTTCTTCCGCAACCCGCTGTCCCCAGGTGTCGCGCAGGAGATCGAAATCGGGCAGGCGAATCATCATCACGACCCCGTGCGTCCCCACTTTTTCTGAATCGTCGAGCAGCGTGGCGAGCTGATTATCAAAGAAAAGGCGGTTATTAAGGCCGGTTTTATTATCCTGCGCCGCATAAGAGCGGATCAGCGTATCCATACGGCTGCGCTGGTCGCTGGCAAACTGGATTTCGGAGAGCAGGGTATCCAGCGCGCTGCTGGCGCGTGCCGGCCACTCGTGAACAGAGCCGCGCACCTGCGGGCCTCGTTCGCCGTTCAGGATCCTTACGGAGCGCATCTCCAGGAGTTCCTGGCCGGAGAGCTGGCGGCGCAGCCAGCGGACCGCGAGAAAAATCAGCAGGACGATAAACGCAACGGCGACGGTGAGCGGCGCGGTGGTCATCATGGAACGGAAATAGCTGGCCATCGGATCGAGGTAGACCATGCGTATGGTCATCCCCGGATTTTTAAGGGAGTGCACCGTCACTTCCCGGTACTGGCTCACTACGCCCGCAGGATGGTAGCTTCCCGAGCGTTCGTGGCTCAACACACGATGCGTTCCCTGCTGAATGTCGATCTGAACAATATCAACAGGTACCATCAACTCATCAAGCTCGCGAGTAAGCGCCGGTAGCGGCGTTGTCAGCAGGCGCGTATCAATCACCGATGCAACAGACTGTACCCGATTGACCAGCTTGTCCTGAATGGCGTTGTAAAAGCTCAAAGAACAGCCCAGAAGGGTGACAAAAATGGTAAGCCCCGTCAGCAAGGTGATAAAAGCTGAGAACTTCGTCGTTAATCGCATCCTTGAGATTACTCCGTGGGTTGATGGGGTAGCGAGTAAGCGCTAACTTGCATTTCAAATGCGGCATACTACCAAATCGGGCGTATCTGGCAATTTATTGCGTTAAATCGGCACTGCGTTTCCCTGAGCGAGTATAGTCTTCACAAATTATTTTCCAATCATCTGAGTCGAGAGGACAGAGGACCCCGTATGCAGGCTTTGATCTTAGAACAGCAGGACGGCAAAACGCTTGCCTCGGTGCAGGCGGTAGAAGAGCATCGCCTGCCGGAAGGCGACGTCACCGTCGACATCGACTGGTCCAGTTTAAATTATAAAGATGCGCTGGCGATTACCGGTAAGGGTAAAATCATCCGAAATTTCCCTATGGTGCCGGGAATTGACTTCGCGGGCCGGGTTCATACCAGCGAGGATCCGCGCTTCCATCCGGGCCAGCAGGTGCTGCTCACCGGCTGGGGCGTAGGTGAAAATCACTGGGGCGGGCTGGCCACACAGGCGCGCGTGAAGGGCGACTGGCTGGTACCGATGCCGAAAGGCATGGATGGCCGCAAGGCGATGATCGTCGGCACCGCGGGCTTTACCGCCATGCTGTGCGTGATGGCGCTGGAAGAGGCGGGCATCCGCCCTGAGTCGGGGGAAATTGTCGTCACCGGCGCCAGCGGCGGCGTGGGCAGCACGGCGGTCACGCTGCTGCACAAGCTGGGCTATCAGGTCGCGGCGGTGACCGGCCGTGAAAGTACCCACGACTACCTGCGCCAGCTCGGTGCCAGCCGCATTCTTGGCCGCGACGAATTCGCGGAAACCCGTCCGCTGGAAAAACAGGTCTGGGCCGGGGCGGTGGATACCGTTGGAGACAAGGTGCTGGCAAAAGTGCTGGCGCAGATGAACTACGGCGGCTGCGTGGCGGCCTGCGGGCTGGCGGGCGGATTTGCCCTGCCAACCACCGTGATGCCCTTTATTCTGCGTAACGTCCGCCTGCAGGGCGTGGATTCCGTGATGACACCTGCGGCGCGTCGAACAGAGGCATGGGAACGTCTGGTACGCGACCTGCCAGAATCGTTCTACACTCAGAGCGCCACGGAGATAACCCTTAGCCAGGCGCCGGACTATGCCAGTAAGATCATGGACAACCAGTTCCACGGTCGCGCGCTGGTGAAAATCGCCTAATCTTCAAATTTTCGTGACATATTCGCGCGAATCCCACTCCTCCGTCATGCTTAGGAAAACGCATGATGGAGGATGCCATGAAAAATCGAAAACTGACGGAAGCTGACGTAACGTCCGAGTCTGTCTTTATGCTACAGCGCCGCCAGATCCTGAAAATGCTTGGCATCAGCGCCACCGCGCTATCGCTCTCGCCTGCGGCACACGCCGACCTGCTCGACTGGTTTAAGGGCAACGATCGGCCGAAGGCCCCGTCCGGCGCCCCGCTCACCTTTACCAAAACGGCTGAATGGCAAAACAAACTGCCGCCGACGCCGGAAGATAAAGTTACCGGCTATAACAACTTCTACGAATTTGGTCTGGATAAGGCCGATCCTGCCGCCAACGCGGGAAGCCTCAAAACCGATCCGTGGACGCTGAAGATTGATGGCGAAGTGGCGAAACCCCTGACGCTGGATCATCACGACCTGACCACCCGCTTCCCGCTCGAAGAGCGTATCTATCGCATGCGCTGCGTGGAAGCCTGGTCAATGGTGGTGCCCTGGATCGGCTTCCCCCTGCATAAGCTGCTGGCGATGGCTGAACCCACCAGCAACGCAAAATATGTCGCTTTTCAGACGCGCTACGCGCCGGACGAGATGCCCGGGCAAAAAGACCGGTTTATCGGCGGCGGGCTTGAATATCCCTATGTGGAAGGGTTACGCCTCGATGAAGCAATGCACCCGCTCACCCTGCTGACCGTCGGCGTATACGGCAAGGCGCTTCCGCCGCAGAACGGCGCCCCCATCCGTTTAACCGTGCCGTGGAAATACGGTTTTAAAGGGATTAAGTCCATCGTCAGCATTAAGCTCACCCGCGAGCGTCCGCCAACCACCTGGAATCTGGCGGCTCCCGACGAATATGGTTTCTTCGCCAACGTGAACCCGCACGTGGATCACCCGCGATGGTCGCAGGCAACCGAGCGGTTTATCGGTTCCGGCGGTGCGCTGGACGTAAAGCGCCAGCCGACGCTGCTATTTAACGGCTATGCGGATGAAGTGGCCTCGCTGTATCGTGGCCTCAATTTACGGGAGAACTTCTGAGTGCGTCTAACGGCAAAACAGATCGTCTGGCTGAAGGTGCTGCTGCATCTGGCCGGGTTACTTCCTTTTATATGGCTGTTCTGGGCCGTCAGCCAGGGGCTCTTTAGCGCCGATCCGGCAAAGGACATCCAGCATTTTACCGGTCGGATGGCTCTGAAATTCTTGCTGGCCACCTTGCTCGTCTCGCCCCTGGCGCGCTACGCTAAACAGCCATTATTGATACGTACCCGTCGGCTATTAGGGCTATGGTGTTTTGCCTGGGCGACGCTGCACCTTACGAGCTATGCCCTGCTGGAGCTGGGAATTAACAATCTGGCGCTGCTTGGCCGCGAACTGGTGACGCGTCCTTATCTGACGCTGGGTATCGTGAGCTGGGTGGTTTTACTGGCGCTGGCGCTAACCTCCACGCAATATGCGCAGCGAAAACTGGGCAGGCGCTGGCAGCTGCTGCACAACTTCGTCTATCTTGTTGCCATCCTCGCGCCCATTCATTACCTGTGGTCGGTGAAGATCCTCTCCCCGCTGCCGGTCCTGTATGCACTGGCGGCCGTAGCGCTTTTAGCATGGCGTTATAAGAAGTTCCGCCAGTGGTTGCGATAGTTCGCGAAACTGTGCGTTTTCCCGCAGATTCCCCGTCAACCGCAAATCTTTTTCGGATAGCGGTTGATAATCTTCCCTGATAAGACCAGTATTTAGCTGCTAAATGCTACGAAATCGTTATAATGTGCGACCTTGGTTCGCCTGACAGCGGTTTTAAGCCTCTGAAAAGGTGACATTTGCGTTTCGAAGGTATATGTTGTTTTTTACCCGAAAATCGCAGGAGATAGCGGCATAATGACTGATAAGTTCCATATCTTAGTTTTGAACGGACCGAACCTGAACATGCTCGGCACCCGTGAGCCAGAGAAGTACGGCACGCTAACATTGAGTGAAATTGTTAACCGTCTGGGAACGGAAGCAGCGTCGCTGAATGTGGATTTGGATCATTTTCAGTCGAATGCGGAGTACGCACTCATCGACCGTATTCATCAGGCTAAAGACACTGTGGACTATATCCTGATCAATCCGGCCGCGTTTACGCACACCAGTGTTGCTATCCGCGACGCACTGCTCGCGGTGAGTATCCCGTTTATCGAGATCCACCTGAGTAACGTGCACGCCCGAGAGCCGTTCCGCCACCATTCATATCTGTCGGATATCGCTGCCGGCGTTATCTGTGGACTTGGCGCTGACGGCTATTCATACGCTTTACAGACAGCGGTAAAACGCTTGTCACAATCACACTAAACAAGAGTACGGAACCCACTCATGGATATTCGTAAGATTAAAAAACTGATCGAGCTGGTTGAAGAATCAGGCATCTCCGAACTGGAAATTTCTGAAGGCGAAGAGTCTGTACGCATCAGCCGTGCAGCCCCAGCCGCTAGCTTCCCGGTAATGCAGCAAGCTTATGCTGCGCCAGTGCAGCAGCCTGCGCTCTCCGCAGCCGTTGCGCCAGCCGCAGAAGCCGCACCTGCCGCTGCAGCAGAAATCAGTGGTCACATCGTACGTTCCCCAATGGTTGGTACTTTCTACCGCACCCCGAGCCCGGACGCGAAGGCGTTCATCGAAGTGGGTCAGAAGGTCAACGTAGGCGATACCCTGTGCATCGTTGAAGCGATGAAAATGATGAACCAGATCGAAGCAGACAAATCAGGTACTGTGAAAGCGATTCTGGTCGAAAGTGGTCAGCCGGTTGAATTTGACGAGCCGCTGGTCGTCATCGAGTAACGAGGCGAACATGCTGGATAAAATTGTTATCGCCAACCGCGGCGAGATCGCCCTGCGTATTCTTCGTGCCTGTAAAGAACTGGGCATCAAGACCGTCGCTGTGCACTCAAGCGCGGATCGCGATTTAAAACACGTATTGCTGGCGGATGAGACGGTCTGTATTGGCCCGGCTCCGTCCGTAAAAAGCTATCTGAACATCCCGGCTATCATCAGCGCCGCTGAAATCACCGGCGCGGTGGCAATTCATCCGGGTTATGGTTTCCTCTCTGAGAACGCCAACTTTGCTGAGCAGGTTGAACGCTCTGGCTTCATCTTCATCGGCCCGAAAGCCGACACCATCCGCCTGATGGGCGATAAAGTGTCTGCAATCACCGCGATGAAAAAAGCCGGCGTGCCAACCGTACCAGGCTCTGACGGCCCTCTGACCGACGACATGGATGCTAACCGTGCTCATGCTAAACGCATTGGCTACCCGGTTATCATCAAGGCGTCCGGCGGCGGCGGCGGTCGCGGTATGCGCGTTGTGCGCAGCGATGCTGAACTGGCGCAGTCCATCTCCATGACCAAAGCTGAAGCGAAAGCCGCGTTCAGCAATGACATGGTGTACATGGAAAAATACCTGGAAAACCCACGCCACATCGAAATTCAGGTGCTGGCAGACGGTCAGGGTAACGCGATCTATCTGGCAGAGCGCGACTGCTCCATGCAGCGTCGTCACCAGAAAGTGGTCGAAGAAGCACCAGCACCGGGCATTACCCCGGAACTGCGTCGCTACATCGGCGAGCGTTGCGCCAAAGCGTGCGTGGATATCGGCTATCGCGGTGCGGGTACCTTCGAGTTCCTGTTCGAAAACGGTGAGTTCTACTTCATCGAGATGAACACCCGTATTCAGGTTGAACACCCGGTAACCGAAATGATCACCGGCGTTGACCTGATCAAAGAGCAGCTGCGTATTGCAGCCGGTCAGCCGCTGTCCATCAAGCAGGAAGAAGTGGTGGTGAAAGGCCATGCGGTAGAGTGCCGTATTAACGCCGAAGACCCGAACACCTTCCTGCCAAGCCCGGGTAAAATCACGCGTTTCCACGCGCCGGGTGGCTTTGGCGTGCGCTGGGAGTCTCATATCTATGCCGGTTACACCGTACCGCCGTACTATGACTCAATGATCGGCAAGCTCATCTGCTACGGCGAAAACCGTGACGTGGCGATTGCCCGCATGAAGAACGCCCTGCAGGAGCTGATCATCGACGGTATCAAAACCAACGTTGATCTGCAGATGCGTATCATGAGCGACGAGCACTTCCAGAATGGTGGAACCAACATCCACTATCTCGAGAAGAAACTCGGTCTTAACGAGAAGTAAGACCGCTCGCGTGCGAAAAGGCCGGATTATCCGGCCTTTTTTATTTCTGGGGCCAGGAAAGCCTCATCATGTACAATCCCCGCTTTCTTCATCCACAAGGGACAAAAAATGGACAAACGTTTTGTTCAGGCCCACAAAGAAGCGCGCTGGGCGCTGTGGCTGACCCTTCTCTATCTCGCCGCATGGTTAGTAACTGCTTACTTACCGGGTTCAACCTCGGGCATAACCGGCCTGCCGCACTGGTTTGAAATGGCGTGTCTGCTGGTACCGCTGATTTTCATTTTGCTCAGCTGGCTGATGGTGCGCTTTATCTTCCGCGATTTCCCGCTGGAGGACAGTGATGCAAACTGAAATCATCACCGTGCTGGTTGTCTATCTGATCGTGGTGTTTGGCCTCTCTTTCTATGCCATGCGCAAGCGCAGTACCGGATCGTTCCTGAGCGAATATTTCCTCGGCAGCCGCTCGATGGGCGGCTTTGTGCTGGCGATGACGTTAACCGCCACGTACGTGAGTGCCAGTTCATTCATTGGCGGGCCGGGAGCAGCATACAAATATGGGCTCGGCTGGGTATTGCTGGCCATGATCCAGGTACCCACTATCTGGCTCTCATTGGGCATTCTGGGCAAAAAATTTGCCATTCTTGCCCGCCGCTATAACGCCATTACGCTAAACGACATGCTGCAGGCGCGCTATCAGAGTCGCGCGGTCGTCTGGATTGCCAGCATCAGCCTGATTGTCGCCTTCGTCGGCGCCATTGCCGTACAGTTTATTGGCGGCGCGCGCCTGCTGGAAACGGCGGCGGGTATCAAGTACGAGACCGGGCTGCTCATCTTCGGGATCACGATTGCCCTGTACACCGCGTTTGGCGGTTTCCGCGCCAGCGTGCTAAACGATACGATGCAGGGCATGGTGATGCTGATAGGCACCCTTGTGCTGCTGGTCGGCGTCATCTACGCGGCCGGTGGATTACACAATGCGGTGCAAACGCTGGAGCAGATCGACCCTAAGCTGGTTAGCCCGCAGGGTGCTGACGATATCCTGACGCCTGCATTTATGACCTCCTTCTGGGTGCTGGTCTGCTTCGGCGTTATCGGCCTGCCGCACACGGCGGTGCGCTGTATCTCTTATAAAGACAGCAAGGCCGTTCACCGCGGGATTGTGATTGGCACCGTCGTCGTTGCGCTGCTGATGCTGGGCATGCACCTGGCGGGCGCGCTGGGCCGTGCCGTGTTACCTCACCTGACCGTGCCGGACCAGGTGATCCCAACGCTGATGGTGCAGGTTCTGCCGCCGTGGGCCGCGGGCTTGTTCCTTGCTGCACCGATGGCGGCGATCATGTCGAACGTTAACGCGCACCTGCTGCAGGCTTCAGCCACTATCATCAAAGATCTGTGGCTGAGCGCGCGTCCGGCTAAACTGCATAATGAGCAAAAGCTGAAACGCATCTCCACCTGGACCACGCTGGTGCTTGGCATTCTGATGATGCTGGCCGCATGGCGTCCGCCGGAGATGATCATCTGGCTTAACCTGCTGGCGTTCGGCGGCCTGGAGGCCGTATTCCTGTGGCCTTTGGTATTGGGTCTCTACTGGGAGCGGGCCAATGCTGCGGGTGCGTTAAGCGGAATGATCGTCGGCGGCGTGCTCTATGCCGTTCTCGCAACGTTTAAGATTCAGTACCTGGGCTTCCATCCGATTGTCCCATCGTTACTGCTAAGTTTACTGGCGTTTGTGGTCGGGAACCGTTTCGGTCAACCCGTACCGCAGCCCGCTATGATTTCTACTGATAAATAAAGAGTTTTGCCATGCCGTGGATCCAACTAAAACTGAACACAACCGGTGCTAACGCCGAAGAGCTGAGCGATGCGCTGATGGAGGCCGGTTCGGTCTCTATTACCTTCCAGGACACGCATGACACGCCGGTCTTTGAGCCGCTGCCGGGTGAAACCCGCCTGTGGGGCGATACCGACGTGATCGGCCTGTTTGATGCCGAAACCGACATGAAAGAGGTGGTTGCCATTCTGGAAAACCATCCGCTGCTGGGCGCGGGTTTTGCGCACAAAATCGAACAGCTGGAAGACAAAGACTGGGAACGCGAGTGGATGGATAACTTCCACCCGATGCAGTTCGGCAAACGTCTGTGGATCTGCCCAAGCTGGCGCGACGTCCCGGACGAAAATGCGGTCAACGTGATGCTCGACCCGGGCCTGGCGTTTGGTACCGGCACTCACCCAACCACGTCCCTGTGCCTGCAGTGGCTGGATGGTTTGGATCTGGACGGTAAGACGGTGATCGACTTCGGCTGCGGATCCGGGATCCTCGCCATTGCCGCCCTGAAACTCGGCGCGGCTAAAGCCATTGGGATCGATATCGATCCGCAGGCCATTCAGGCCAGCCGGGATAATGCCGAGCGTAACGGCGTCTCCGATCGTCTGGAGCTCTATCTGCCGGATGCCCAGCCAGAGGCCATGAAAGCCGATGTGGTGGTCGCAAACATTCTGGCGGGACCACTGCGCGAGCTGGCCCCGTTAATCAGCGTGCTGCCCGTTGAGGGCGGTCTGCTGGGCCTTTCCGGTATCCTGGCAAGCCAGGCAGACAGCGTGTGTGAAGCCTACGCCGATCTCTTTGCCCTCGATCCGGTGGTGGAAAAGGAAGAGTGGTGCCGCATCACCGGCCGTAAAAAATAAGCATTTGGCGTGGTCATCTGACCACGCCTTTCTCCCTTCGATAATCCTCTGTCACTCAGCCATTCTTCGGTAAAATAACCATACAAATCATGTTGATTTGTAATATAAAAATTCACCGGAAGAATATGATGAAACACATTACAGGCAAGGCAGCGCTGCTGGCGCTGAGCATGGTTTCGGCTTCAGCATTGGCATCACACTGGAGCTACAAAGGGGAAGGTTCGCCGGAACACTGGGGTGAACTGGACGAGGCCTACAAGACCTGTCAAAGCGGGATGAACCAGTCTCCCATTAATATTGATTCGACCGCGAACGCCCATCTTCCCCCGCTACAAACCCACTACGTTGATGGCCCGGTTACGCTGACGAACAATGGCCATACCATTCAGGCAAGCGAGCAGGCGAACACCCGCGACACCCTGACTCTTGATAAGCAAACCTGGACGTTACAACAGTTTCATTTCCACGCGCCGAGCGAAAACACCGTTCATGGCAAGAAGTATGCGATGGAAATGCATCTGGTTCATAAAAATGCCAGCGGAGAACTGACGGTGGTGGCGGTCATGTTTGATAAAGGGGCCGCAAACCCGGAGCTTGAAAAGCTGTGGCGCGTGATGCCGCAGCAGGCCGAGCAGAACGTCTCCATCAAACAGGACCTTAACCTGAACTCACTGCTGCCGGGCGATAAAACGTACTGGCGCTTTAGCGGTTCCTTGACCACCCCACCGTGTTCAGAAGGCGTCACCTGGATTGTGCTTAAGCATCCCCTGACGGTGTCTGCAGAACAGCTTGAGAGATTCACCCGTACCATGCATCACGATAATAACCGGCCGTTACAGTCGCTGCATGGGCGTGTTGTGGTCGAATAAGACGCATGTTTCGCCTGACGATCATGTTCTAAAATGCGACGCAGATCGCAAAGAAGTGGGGAAATCTGCTGCTTAAAACAGCAGATTATCCCGCTTTGGCGACGCATTTATTCAGAAATGATGAGAAGTTACGGGAAATTGTAAGCGCCCATAAAATAACCATTCACGTATAACACAATGATTTAAATAGTGAATAATTTTGAACGAACAGATTCAGCGGCGATTCCTTGATCTACCGCAGTGGATTGTTCAAAGTTTGGCCTTTCATCTCGTGCAAAAAATGCGTAATATACGCCGCCTTGCAGTCACAGTATGGTCATTTCTTAACTCATGCGCATCGGACACCACCAGCTTAGAAATCGCCTGATCGCAGCCCCTATGGCAGGTATTACCGACCGGCCGTTCAGGACGCTGTGCTACGAGATGGGAGCCGGTTTAACCGTATCCGAGATGATGTCGTCTAACCCGCAGGTTTGGGAAAGCGATAAATCCCGCCTTCGGATGGTGCACATTGATGAACCCGGTATACGCACCGTGCAAATTGCCGGAAGCGTGCCTGAAGAGATGGCAGATGCCGCGCGGATTAACGTGGAAAGTGGTGCCCAGATTATTGATATCAATATGGGGTGCCCGGCCAAAAAGGTGAATCGCAAGCTTGCAGGTTCAGCCCTTCTGCAATACCCCGATCAGGTGAAAGCTATCCTGACGGCGGTTGTCAGCGCGGTGGACGTTCCTGTTACGTTAAAGATTCGCACGGGTTGGTCGCCGGAACACCGTAACTGTGTAGAGATTGCCCAACTGGCCGAAGATTGTGGCATTCAGGCCCTGACCATTCATGGACGCACTCGCGCCTGTTTGTTCAACGGCGAAGCTGAATACGACAGCATTCGGGCAGTTAAGCAGAAAGTTTCCATTCCGATTATCGCGAATGGCGACATAACTGACCCGCTTAAAGCCAGGGCTGTGCTCGACTATACGGGAGCTGATGCTCTGATGATAGGACGTGCAGCTCAGGGAAGACCCTGGATCTTCCGGGAAATCCAGCATTATCTGGACACTGGGGAGCTGCTTGCCCCACTGCCACTGGCAGAGGTTAAGCGCTTGCTTTGTTCGCATGTTCGGGAACTGCATGACCACTACGGTCAGGCAAAAGGGTACCGAATTGCGCGTAAACACGTCTCCTGGTATCTCCAGGAGCACGCTCCAGATGACCAGTTTCGGCGCACATTCAACGCCATAGAGGATGCCAGCGTACAGCTGGAGGCGTTGGAGGCATACTTCGAAAATCTTGCGTAATGAAATAAAGAGCTGACAGAACTATGTTCGAACAACGCGTAAATTCTGACGTACTGACCGTTTCTACCGTTAACTCTCAGGACCAGGTAACTCAAAAGCCCCTGCGTGACTCGGTTAAACAGGCACTGAAGAACTATTTTGCTCAACTGAACGGTCAGGATGTTAATGACCTGTATGAGCTGGTACTGGCTGAAGTTGAACAGCCACTGTTGGACATGGTGATGCAATACACCCGCGGTAACCAGACCCGCGCTGCGCTGATGATGGGTATCAACCGTGGTACTCTGCGTAAGAAACTGAAAAAATACGGCATGAACTGATACTAATCAGTTAAATGCTTGTTTAAAAAGGCGCTCTTCGGCATGGGGAAGCGCCTTTTTTATTTCCTGCGCGCTCCGTCAACGCATTGTAAACCTTCGCTTCTCCCGCTTTTCAACCACGGTTTTTCGTGTATATTTCCCCCACCTTACTGGCGCTCTTCTCGCGGAATGACACAATGATTCGTAAATACTGGTGGCTGGTTGTCTTTGCAATCTTCGTTCTCGTTTTCGATGCACTCCTGATGCAGTGGATTGAACTGATGAGCACCGAAACCGATAAGTGTCGCAATATGAACTCCGTCAATCCGCTGAAACTCGTGAACTGCTCAGAGCTCGACTAATCGCCTGATTATGCAAATCCCCCGTTATTACCCACTAAAAACGGGGATTTAAATCCCTTTGAGCCATTACCTGACGGTGATAATGTCTCGCCCTTCTCAACCGCTCTAGCGTAACCCCACACTTGAGTAGAACCGTCCATGCTGGTCAGCCAATACAACGCTATCCTTGTCGTCCTCTCCTTTGTTGTTGCCATCCTTGCTGCGTATACCGCGCTGAACATGGCTGCACGCGTCGCCGGAAGCGAGGGCGTCGCTGCCCGCGTCTGGCTGGCCGGGGGAGGTATTGCCATGGGCATTGGCGTGTGGGCCATGCATTTTATCGGCATGCTGGCGATGGACCTCTCCATGAGCATGAGCTATAACGCCAGCCTGACGGTGTTATCCATGGTCATCGCCGTGGGTTCGTCACTGTTCGCGCTATGGCTCGTGAGCTGCGAGCAATTACGCTTGCGCCGACTGCTGCCCGGCGCGCTGGTGATGGGAAGCGGAATTGTCGCGATGCATTACACCGGCATGGCGGCGCTGGAAGTGATGCCGGGGATTATCTGGGACAAGGTCTGGGTGGCTATTTCGGTCGCCATTGCGCTTGCCGCTTCCCTCGCGGCATTGTGGCTGACCTTCCGCCTGCGTCGCGAAGCCGCGCAGGTCGTGCTGATGCGCATGGGGGCCGCCATCACGATGGGGATTGCCATTGCCGGTATGCACTATGCCGGAATGAAAGCAGCGCAGTTTCCAATGTCCACCATGGTTCACCATGCGGGGATTAACGGAAGCTGGCTGGCGGTGCTGGTCAGCGTCGTCGCGCTCTCTATTCTTGGCATCACCCTGCTGGTGTCGATGCTGGATGCCCGCCTTCAGGCTCGTACCGCCCTTCTGGCCTCGTCGCTGGCAGAAGCTAACCGGGAGCTCGCTCAGCTGGCGCTGCACGATACCCTGACGCGTCTGCCCAACCGTATCCTGCTGGAAGACCGACTCGATCAGGCCATCAGCAAAGCCGATCGTGAAGGGAATCACTTTGCCCTGATGTTTATGGATCTCGACGGCTTTAAAGCCATCAATGACGCCTACGGCCATGATGTCGGTGACAGGCTGCTGGTCGCCGTTACGCAGCGTCTGCTGCAGCTTCTGAAAGGCCAGTTCACCCTTGCACGTATCGGCGGCGATGAGTTTGTTCTGCTGGCAGAGGGAGAAGGCCCGGACGACGCGGCATCGCTGGCGAATGCGCTGGTGCGCGCGATCGATAGTCCGTTCACTCTTGGCCCCTATGAACTGGTGGTGACCCTCAGCATAGGTATTGCGCTGTATCCTCACGACGGCAAAACCGAGCGCGAGCTGATGTTTAACGCCGACGCGGCGATGTATCACACGAAGCATATGGGCCGGAACGGCTATCACTTTTTCCAGCCCTCTATGAACACCCTGGCGCAGACCCATCTCCAGCTAATGAACGATCTGTGGATGGCGATCGATCGCCATGAGCTGCGCCTGCTGTATCAGCCAAAATTTCACGCCCCCGCGGGTCCTGTCCTCGGATTCGAGGCGTTATTGCGCTGGCAGCACCCAAAGCAGGGTCTCCTGACGCCGGACCTTTTTCTGCCGTTAGCGGAAAAAACGGGGCTGATCGTCCCTATTGGCAACTGGGTGATTAATGAAGCCTGTCGCCAGCTGCGGGAATGGCATCTTCAGGGGCATAAAAGCTGGTCAATGGCGGTAAACCTGTCAACGCTGCAGTTTGAACAGCCTTCGCTGGTTAAAACGGTTCTCGACTGTCTGGCACTTCACCACGTGCCGCCGGAAATGTTGATCCTCGAAGTAACGGAAACCACGGCAATGAGCAACCCGGACGAGAGCGTAAGGGTGCTGACAGAGCTGACGGATGCGGGCGTGAAGGCCTCCATTGATGATTTTGGCACCGGGTACTCAAGCCTTCTGTACCTCAAGCGCTTACCGGCCTGTGAGTTGAAAATCGACAGGGCGTTCGTGAAAGAGCTCAGCGGCGAAAGCGAGGATGCCACTATTGTCTCAGCGATTGTGGCCCTCGCTAAAACGCTTAACCTCAAAGTCGTGGCTGAAGGAGTCGAAACTGAAGCACAGCAAGCCTTTTTAACCGCGCTTGGCTGCAACACCCTTCAGGGTTATCTGTTAGGTAAACCCGCCAGCCCGCAGGCCATAGAAGCACTTTGCGCCCGAGGGGAAATGTTACCTGGCGCCGAGCTGTAGGCCTCATCATCAGGCGACACGCGAATGACAGGGAGTGTCGCCAGTATACTGTCGACCAGCGCAGGAGCCTGCTGATAAAGATTAAAACTGTCGTTATTCATTAACCAGTTTTTAATTATTCCGCTAAAAAAACCGTGGAAGACAATCAAGGTGAGATCCACATTCATTGTTGGCGAAATGATATTCCGCGAGATACAGGTCTCCAGCGTGGCGCGCAGCGTGTCATCATTGAATCCAATCCGTTTCCTGATCTCTTTCTCTGGGATCATATCGCTGCTAAATTCACATTTATGATACAGAATTTGTAAAAGCGCACATTGTCGGGGTTCATGGGCAATATATTGCAGCGCAGTAATAAATTGCTCACGAAGTTTTAACAATGGATCGTCGCTATCGGAAAGAGTAAGCCTGTCGCGAATAATGTCACGAAGCGGTAGCTGCTGTTCCCAGATGGCATTAAATATTTCAGCTTTACTGGTGAAGTGCCAATAGATTGCTCCGCGCGTCACCTTTGCGGCATCGGCTATGTCCGTCAGCGTCGTGCTGGCTACGCCACGCGTCGCAAACTGGCCGATTGCCGCCTCAATCAGCTGCTGCCGGGTTTGTTGGGCCTCTTCTTTCTTTTTACGCGCCATAGGCAGCTACTCGTTACTCACAGGATTTGAAGATAATAATGCGTTCATAAAAATGTAAGTATTCACTAAAATCAATTTTAATTTTGCACAAAAAAAGTCAGCCCTCTTAATTTATAATTAATGCAAATACATCAAACCAATTAAATAGACGAGATGAATGAGTAAAGGACATTAACCCCAGTTATCTGATTAATCTGCCTGAAGTATATCGCTGAATGGACCGAGTCTGATTCTGATTTTTTTATACAAGCACGGTCATTCGCACTTATAAATTAAAAAACATTAAATACCCTCATTATTATACGCAGCTACATTTTATTTTTATCCCTCTGCCCCAGCTACCGATTTGCGGCATATATCGGTTGATGGGTATTTAAAGGAACAGTAATGACGAATCATTTCAGACGCTTACCCTTAGCCGGTTTCATTGTCTGCGCGGTACTGCTCTCAGGATGCGATGGCCAGGAAAACCCACAACAACATCCGCAGGCCCCCCAGGTCAGCGTGCATATTGTGAAAAGCGCGCCGCTGGCTGTCACCACTGAACTCCCGGGCAGAACGGATGCGTTCCGCGTTGCAGAGGTTCGTCCGCAGGTTAGCGGTATTATCCTGCGTCGTAACTTCACGGAAGGTAGCGATGTAAAAGCGGGTGATTCACTTTATCAGATTGATCCTGCGACCTATCAGGCAGCCTATGAAAGTGCCAAAGGCGAACTGGCGAAGGCACAGGCGGCGGCTAATATTGCCCATCTGACGGTAAAACGTTATCTCCCGCTGGTAGGCACCCAGTATGTCAGCAAGCAGGAGTATGACCAGGCCGTGGCGACGGCTCAGCAGGCAGATGCCAGCGTGGTTGCCGCAAAAGCCGGGGTTGAAAGCGCGCGAATCAACCTTGCCTATACCAAGGTGACCTCGCCTGTTGATGGTCGTATCGGGAAATCCAGCGTGACCGAAGGGGCGCTGGTGACGAACGGGCAAGCCACGGCGCTGGCCACGGTCCAGCAGCTCGATCCGATTTATGTCGATGTTACCCAGTCCAGTAATGACTTTATGCGCCTGAAACAGACGAGCCTGCAGAAAGGCGATACCGCCAGCAGCGTTGAGCTGCTGATGGAAAATGGACAACCCTATCCGCTCAAAGGCACCCTGCAGTTCTCAGACGTCACGGTTGATGAAAGTACCGGCTCGATTACCCTGCGCGCCATTTTCCCCAACCCTCAGCATCTGCTGTTACCCGGCATGTTTGTTCGCGCCCGCATTGATGAAGGCACCCAGCCGGTTGCGATTCTGGTGCCACAGCAAGGCGTGACCCGAACACCGCGAGGCGATGCAACCGTCATGGTGGTGAACGATAAAAACCAGGTAGAGCCGCGTACCGTCGTCGCCCCGCAGGCAATTGGCGACCGCTGGCTGGTGACGGAAGGGCTGAAAAACGGTGACCGCGTGATTGTCAGCGGGCTACAGAAAGTCAAACCGGGGGTGACCGTCGTCGCGACGCCGGATACCACCGCGACGCCAGCCGGTTAAGGGACGACGACATGGCTAATTTCTTTATTCAGAGACCGGTTTTCGCCTGGGTACTGGCCATCATCTTGATGATTGCTGGCGGGCTGGCCATTCTCAAACTTCCCGTCGCACAGTATCCGACCATCGCGCCTCCCGCGGTGGCGATATCGGCGACCTACCCGGGCGCTGACGCGCAAACGGTGCAGGATACCGTGACCCAGGTTATCGAACAGAACATGAACGGTATCGATAAGCTGATGTATATGTCCTCCACCAGCGATTCAGCGGGTAACGTCACCATTACCCTGACCTTCGAGTCAGGAACGGACCCTGACATCGCGCAGGTACAGGTGCAGAACAAGCTGCAGCTCGCGATGCCGCTTCTGCCGCAAGAGGTTCAGCAGCAGGGGATTGGCGTGGAGAAATCCAGCAGCAGCTTCCTGCTGGTTGCCGGTTTTGTTTCAGACAACAAAAGTCTCACGCAGAACGATATTTCTGATTACGTCGCCTCAAACGTCAAAGATGCCATCAGCCGGACGTCTGGTGTCGGTGACGTTCAGCTGTTTGGCGCGCAGTATGCGATGCGCATCTGGCTCGACAGCAACGCGATGAACAAATACCAGCTGACGCCGCTGGATATTATCAATCAGCTGAAAACGCAGAACGATCAGATAGCGGCAGGTCAGCTGGGCGGAACGCCGTCCATTCCCGGGCAGCAGCTGAATGCCTCGATTATCGCGCAAACCCGCCTGAAATCACCGGAGGAGTTTGGCCGCGTGACGCTCAAGGTGAATCAGGACGGTTCGATGGTTCATCTGAAGGACGTGGCGCGTATTGAGCTGGGCGGCGAAAACTACAACATGGTCACTAAAATCAACGGGCAGGCAGCAACCGGTCTGGGGATTAAGCTGGCTACCGGCGCCAATGCGCTGGACACCGCGGCAGCCATCAAGAGCAAGCTGGCGCAACTGCAGCCGTTCTTCCCGCAGGGGCTAAAAGTTGTCTATCCCTATGACACCACACCTTTTGTGAAAATCTCCATCCACGAAGTTGTGAAGACCCTGTTTGAGGCGATTATTCTCGTCTTCCTGGTGATGTACCTGTTTCTGCAAAACCTGCGTGCGACGCTCATCCCGACCATCGCGGTACCGGTTGTTCTGCTGGGTACCTTCGCGGTTCTGGCGGCGTTCGGTTTCTCCATCAATACCCTGACGATGTTCGGCATGGTGCTGGCGATAGGTCTGCTGGTGGATGACGCCATCGTGGTCGTTGAGAACGTTGAACGCGTCATGGTTGAGGACAAACTGCCGCCGAAAGAGGCCACGCAGAAGTCGATGGAGCAGATCCAGGGCGCACTGGTGGGGATCGCCATGGTGCTCTCGGCGGTCTTTATTCCGATGGCCTTTTTCGGCGGCTCAACGGGAGCGATCTATCGCCAGTTCTCACTGACTATCGTTTCCGCTATGGCGTTGTCCGTACTGGTTGCGCTCATCCTGACGCCCGCCCTCTGCGCAACATTGCTTAAGCCCGTATCCGCCGACCATCATGAGAAGAAAGGTGGCTTCTTCGGCTGGTTTAATGCGCTTTTTGATAAGAGCGTGGATCACTATAGCAACAGCGTGAGCGGTATTTTGCGTAAGACCGGGCGCTATCTGGTGGTGTACATCATTATCGTCGCTGGGATGGCGGTGCTCTTTCTGCGCTTGCCCACCTCCTTCCTCCCCGAAGAGGATCAGGGGGTGTTTATGACGATGGTTCAACTTCCGGCAGGGGCAACCCAGACGCGTACTCAGCAGGTCCTTGACCAGGTTCAGGACTACTACCTGAACAAAGAGAAGGCGAACGTTGAGTCCGTCTTTACCGTAAACGGCTTTAGCTTTAGCGGCCAGGGTCAGAACTCCGGTATTGCCTTCATCAGCCTGAAGCCCTGGGAAGAGCGCCCGGGGGCGGAAAATGGCGTCGAAGCCATTGTGGGTCGCGCGACGAAAGCCTTCAGTCAGATTAAAGATGGTCTTGTGTTCCCGTTTAACCTGCCTGCCATTATTGAGCTGGGTACCGCGACGGGCTTCGACTTTGAACTGATCGATCAGGCTAACCTGGGGCATACCCAGCTGACGCAGGCGCGTAACCAGCTGCTCGGCATGGTGAAAGAGCATCCTGACCTGCTGGTCCGCGTGCGTCCTAACGGTCTTGAAGATACGCCTCAGTTCAAGCTGGATGTCGACCAGGAGAAAGCGCAGGCGCTGGGCATTAGTCTTTCTGACGTTAACCAGACGATTTCGACTTCCTTAGGCGGCACCTATGTGAACGACTTTATCGATCATGGGCGCGTGAAAAAGGTCTACGTACAGGCCGATGCAAAATTCCGTATGTTGCCGGGAGATATCAACAACCTTTACGTGCGCAGCGCGAATGGAAAAATGGTGCCGTTCTCCGCCTTTAGCAGCGCGAAGTGGGTTTACGGTTCGCCTCGCCTGGAGCGCTACAACGGGATGCCCTCTATGGAAATTCTCGGTGAATCAGCCCCGGGTAAAAGTACCGGTGAGGCGATGGTGATGATGGAAAGCCTCGCGGCGAAACTGCCTACAGGCATCGGCTATGACTGGACGGGGATGTCTTACCAGGAGCGGCTCTCGGGCAACCAGGCGCCTGCACTGTATGCCATTTCACTTATCGTAGTATTCCTGTGTCTGGCAGCGCTGTATGAAAGCTGGTCCATTCCATTCTCCGTTATGCTGGTTGTGCCGCTAGGGGTCATCGGGGCGCTTCTCGCAGCCTCACTGCGCGGGTTAAACAATGACGTCTACTTCCAGGTCGGCCTGCTGACGACGATTGGCTTATCGGCGAAAAACGCCATCCTGATCGTCGAATTTGCAAAAGACCTGATGGATAAAGAAGGTAAAGGCATTATTGAAGCCACGCTGGAAGCGTCACGGATGCGCCTTCGTCCGATCCTGATGACGTCCCTGGCCTTTATCCTTGGCGTCATGCCGCTGGTGATCAGCACCGGGGCCGGGAGCGGCGCGCAAAACGCCGTCGGTACCGGCGTGATGGGGGGCATGCTTTCCGCAACGCTTCTGGCGATTTTCTTCGTGCCCGTCTTCTTTGTGGTTGTCCGGCGGCGGTTTACTCGCCATAACGATTAATGTTTCCCTGAAAAGGCACCTTTGGTGCCTTTTTATTTTTAACATAAACAACGAATTAGGTTTTACAAAGAGGCCGTTTTAAAAACAGGACGATTTGCATTAAGTAAAAACAGTCTTTTGCATCTTCATAATGTCTCCATTAATTCATCCTGAAGCCGACTTTTCTCCACGATTTTTACAAACTACATAAATTGAGATTATTCCTCGTGTAACGGGGAGTTACCCCGATGGTAAAATAACCGCCAGTTCGTTAATAGCCCTCCTGGCTTTATAGCGAATGAGAAATAATACTGAGGTAACATCATGAAAAGATTCATTTCCGTTGCACTTCTCGCTGCGCTGCTTGCTGGCTGCGCGCACGACTCTCCATGTGTACCGGTTTACGACGACCAGGGCCGACTGGTTCATACCAATACCTGTATGAAAGGCACCACCCAGGATAACTGGGAGACAGCGGGTGCTATCGCCGGCGGTGCTGCCGCAGTAGCGGGTTTGACGCTGGGTATTGTAGCCCTGACGAAGTAACGTCTGTTGAGAAAGCGCGGCTCCGGCCGCGCTTTTTGCTTTTAATGAGTGCAGTATCTTCAAATAAGTAAAAAAATAGCCCCGTATTTATTCACGTAATTAATTTAAGCCTGAAGCTAGTCACAACTTTTTCGTATACTCAGTCAAATTACCTGGCCTGCCGTGATGACTTTCACACATTCATATTATTGAATACCCTGCCAATATTCACACCGGAAACTATCTCTTCTTTTTCCTGACCCGATTTAAAACTTTTGCTCCGATTTGTGGCACAGGTTGTAATTTCGCACCGTTTCGGGGCGCTCGTTTTATTTAAGCCTGTCTACACTCAGCATTAAGCGTTCACTCGTCTCTTATTTTCTCGAACGCAAAACTGGCATTACGTTTGCTTTATAAACGTTGGCCAAAGCCACAGACAGGTAAAGCGTTTAAAAAACGCCTCTATAACGATAAATTTCGCCACACAGGATGCATTATGAAAAAGACGATGATAGCCAGCCTGGCCGCAGCAGGCATGTTGTTCGCCGTAGCCGGTCAAGCCCATGCGGGAACGACACTGGATGCCGTTAAAAAGAAAGGTTTTGTTCAATGTGGTATCAGTGACGGTTTGCCTGGCTTCTCTTATGCCGATGCGAACGGCAAATTTACCGGTATTGATGTGGATGTTTGTCGTGGCGTTGCAGCTGCCGTTTTTGGCGATGACAGCAAAGTAAAATATACCCCGCTGACGGCGAAAGAACGCTTTACGGCGCTGCAGTCCGGCGAGGTCGACCTGCTCTCCCGTAATACCACCTGGACCTCTTCCCGTGACGCAGGGATGGGGATGTCATTTACGGGCGTGACCTATTATGACGGCATTGGCTTCCTGACCCACAATAAAGCGGGCCTGAAAAGCGCGAAGGAGCTGGATGGTGCCACCGTTTGTATTCAGGCGGGCACCGATACCGAGCTGAACGTCGCCGATTATTTCAAAGCAAACAACATGAAATACACCCCGGTGACATTCGACCGCTCGGATGAATCAGCCAAAGCGCTGGAATCCGGCCGTTGCGACACGCTGGCCTCTGACCAGTCGCAGCTGTATGCCTTACGTATTAAGCTGAGCAACCCGGCAGAGTGGATTGTCCTGCCTGAAGTGATCTCCAAAGAACCTCTCGGCCCCGTCGTTCGTCGTGGCGATGAAGACTGGTTCTCCATTGTTCGCTGGACGCTGTTTGCCATGCTGAACGCAGAAGAGATGGGCATCAACTCGAAAAACGTTGATGAGAAAGCGGCTAATCCATCCAATCCGGATATGGCGCACCTGCTCGGTAAAGAAGGCGATTTCGGCAAGGATCTGAAGCTGGATAACAAATGGGCTTACAACATCATCAAGCAGGTGGGCAACTACTCGGAGATCTTTGAACGCAACGTGGGATCGGAAAGCCCGCTGAAGATCAAGCGCGGCCAGAACAATCTCTGGAACAACGGCGGTATTCAGTACGCGCCACCAGTACGTTAAGTCATAGCTGTAACGGGCACTGCTCAGGCAGTCCCCACTCCAGAGTCATGGTTACTGAGGTTTCTTTATGTCCCATCGCCGCTCAGCCGTAAAAGGATCGCTATCCTTTTCTCATCCCGCGGTCCGCGCCTGGCTATTCCAGATTATTGCTATCGTTGCGGTTGTTCTCATCGCCGTGTATCTCATCCATAACACCATTACCAACCTGAATAACCGCGGCATTACCTCCGGTTTTGCGTTTTTGGATCGCAGCGCGGGGTTTGGCATTGTTCAGCACCTTATTGATTATCAGGAAGGTGACACGTACGGACGCGTGTTCGTGGTCGGTTTACTGAATACGCTGTTGGTATCGGCGCTTTGTATCGTCTTCGCCTCGATTCTGGGCTTCTTTATTGGTCTGGCGCGTCTTTCTGAAAACTGGCTTCTGCGGAAACTGTCGACTGTTTATATCGAGACGTTCCGCAATATTCCCCCGCTCCTGCAGATCTTCTTCTGGTATTTCGCCGTACTGCGCAACCTTCCCGGTCCCCGTCAGGCCGTGGACGCGTTTGAGCTGTTTTTCCTGAGCAACCGTGGGTTGTCCATTCCTTCTCCTCAGCCGGGTGAAGGACTGTTCGCTTTCATCGCCGCGATTGTGATCGCGCTAACCCTCTCTGCCGGGATATTCCGCTTTAACCGCAAACATCAGATCAAAACCGGTCAGCTTCGCAGAACCTGGCCCACGGCAGCTGTTCTGATCGTTAGCCTGCCGCTCATCGCACACTGGCTGTTTGGGGCCGCTCTGCACTGGGATATTCCCCATCTGCGTGGCTTTAACTTTCAGGGCGGGATGGTATTAATTCCCGAGCTGGCAGCCCTGACGCTGGCGCTGTCGATTTATACGTCCGCGTTTATCGCAGAGATTATTCGTGCGGGGATCCAGGCCGTACCTTACGGACAGCACGAGGCGGCTCGCTCGCTGGGATTACCCCATACCGTGACGCTTCGCCAGGTCATCATTCCGCAGGCTTTACGGGTCATCATTCCGCCCCTGACCAGCCAGTATCTCAACATTGTCAAAAACTCGTCGCTGGCTGCAGCCATTGGTTACCCGGATATGGTGTCACTCTTCGCCGGAACCGTGCTTAACCAGACCGGACAGGCCATTGAAACTATCGCCATCACGATGTCTGTCTATCTGATCATCAGCCTGGTGATTTCATTGCTGATGAACCTTTATAACCGTCGTATAGCACTGGTCGAGCGCTAAGGATCTATGATGACAAAAGCGATACTGTCGCACGCCTCGCGCCCTGCCAACTCGACAGGTGGACGTTTTATCCTCTGGGCGCGCAAGAATCTGTTCTCCAGCTGGAGTAACAGCCTGCTGACGATTGTCTGCCTGTGGCTCATGTGGGAATTGATTCCTCCCCTGCTGAACTGGGCGTTTTTACAGGCCAACTGGGTCGGTTCAACCCGGGCAGACTGCACCAAAGCGGGCGCCTGCTGGGTGTTCATCCATGAGCGCTTCGGTCAGTTCATGTATGGATTGTATCCGCATGAACAGCGCTGGCGGATCAATCTGGCACTGGTTATCGGCCTGCTCTCTGTCGCGGCCATGTTCTGGAAAAAGCTGCCTCACCGTGGACGCTACATTGCCGTCTGGGCGGTGGTTTATCCGATTATCGTCTGGGTGCTGTTGTATGGCGGTTTCCTGGGACTGGAACGCGTTGAAACACGCCAGTGGGGCGGGCTGACGCTGACGCTGATTATCGCATCAGTGGGGATAGCCGGTGCTCTACCCTGGGGGATATTACTTGCCCTGGGACGGCGTTCAAAAATGCCGATCGTACGCGTGCTCTCCGTTATCTTTATTGAGTTCTGGCGCGGCGTACCGCTTATTACCGTTCTGTTTATGTCCTCGGTCATGCTGCCGCTGTTTATGGCTGAAGGGACAACCATCGACAAGCTGATCCGTGCCCTGGTTGGGGTGATTCTCTTCCAGTCCGCCTATGTTGCTGAAGTGGTGCGCGGTGGTCTGCAGGCGTTGCCTAAGGGCCAGTACGAAGCGGCGGAATCACTGGCGCTCGGCTACTGGAAAACGCAGGGGCTGGTCATTCTTCCGCAAGCACTCAAGCTGGTCATCCCGGGTCTGGTCAACACGATCATTGCCCTTTTCAAAGATACCAGCCTGGTGATCATCATCGGATTGTTCGATCTCTTTAGCAGCGTGCAGCAGGCGACCGTTGACCCTGTCTGGCTTGGCATGTCCACCGAAGGCTATGTCTTTGCCGCACTGATCTACTGGATCTTTTGTTTCAGCATGTCGCGCTATAGCCAGCATCTGGAAAAGCGCTTTAACACCGGGCGTACGCCGCACTGAGGAAATTATGAGCCAAATAACTATGACACCCGCCGACGCGATGATTACGCTGGAAAACGTGAATAAATGGTACGGGCAGTTTCATGTACTGAAGGACATTAATCTTAAGGTTAAGCAGGGCGAACGCATTGTCCTGTGCGGCCCTTCCGGCTCCGGGAAATCCACGACCATTCGCTGCATTAATCATCTTGAAGAACATCAGCAAGGACGCATTGTGGTTGATGGCATCGAGCTGAATGAAGATATCCGCAATATCGAACGCGTGCGTCAGGAAGTGGGAATGGTCTTTCAGCACTTTAATTTATTTCCGCACCTGACCGTTCTGCAGAACTGTACGCTTGCGCCAATTTGGGTACGTAAGATGCCGAAAAAGGAAGCCGAGGCGTTGGCAATGCACTACCTGGAGCGCGTACGTATCGCAGAACACGCCAATAAGTTTCCAGGCCAGATATCGGGTGGTCAGCAGCAGCGTGTGGCTATCGCCCGTTCACTGTGTATGAAGCCAAAAATTATGCTGTTTGATGAACCGACATCAGCCCTCGACCCGGAAATGGTGAAAGAGGTGCTGGATACCATGATTGGGCTGGCACAATCCGGCATGACCATGCTGTGCGTCACGCATGAGATGGGGTTCGCGAGAACCGTGGCTGACCGGGTGATCTTTATGGATCGTGGGGAGATTGTTGAGCAGGCGCCGCCGGATGAGTTCTTTGCGCATCCGAAGTCAGAACGCACGCGAGCATTCCTGTCGCAGGTGATTCACTAATCGTTTACTCTGCCGGGTGGCGGCTTCGCCTTACCCGGCCTACCGTTTTTTCTGCGCATAAACGCAAAAAGGCCATCCTTTCGGATGGCCTTCTCACTTATTTGATGTCTGGCAGTTCCCTACTCTCACATGGGGAGACCCCACACTACCATCGGCGCTACGGCGTTTCACTTCTGAGTTCGGCATGGGGTCAGGTGGGACCACCGCGCTAAAGCCGCCAGACAAATTCTTTTACTTCTTGCCGAACTTTAACCTAAGTATAAAGTGGTGCTGATACCCAGAGTCGAACTGGGGACCTCACCCTTACCAAGGGTGCGCTCTACCAACTGAGCCATATCAGCACGCTAAATTTGATGCCTGGCAGTTCCCTACTCTCACATGGGGAGACCCCACACTACCATCGGCGCTACGGCGTTTCACTTCTGAGTTCGGCATGGGGTCAGGTGGGACCACCGCGCTAAAGCCGCC
>NZ_JBLKDA010000107.1:0-442 GCF_047530215.1 Enterobacter sp. 01-M-03-SI-ECC | reverse complement strand
GATATCAGACCCGCTACCGCTTTATCCGTTTTGGCAATCACGCCCGTATCCGCAATCCCCAGCGACTGGCCAATCAGGCTGTCGGGTTTGCCCGCTTCGGTGCCGATACCGTCGATATACAGTGACGCCTGGGCCGCTGTACTGTCGGGTAACAGATCGGTCTGATACAACGTGTGCAGCCAGTGCACATTGGTGTAATACCCGATGTAGCTGCCTGCACCGGTGCCGGACACCCCAAACTCCTCGCGAGCACACCGGGCCATAATGACCTCAGCTTCCGCGCTGGTGTAGTCGAAGTGCCTGGCCGTACAGGCTTTAATCATGTTCTCCGTGTTTACGGCATTATTCCCCGTACCGTCAAAAAACAGGCCTATCGTCAGCGTCACGTCTTGCGGCGCGGGAGAATCTGACTCAGACGGCGTGGAAAGCGGTGGAGTGAAGG
>NZ_JBLKDA010000106.1:0-479 GCF_047530215.1 Enterobacter sp. 01-M-03-SI-ECC | reverse complement strand
ATGAATCCCCACTCAGCCAGTACCGGCGGGGTGAACATCACCCTGCCTCCCGGCATCGCGGAGAAGGTCTTCCACATCACGGCGGGAAATGAGTGCCGGTTTAACTTTGCCCTGAACAGCGTCCGGCCCGTATGGCCCGAGCTGGCTCTGCCCGGCGCGCATTCCGACATCGGCGGCGGCTATCTGCCCCGGGTACGGGAAAACCTGTTCCTGACCCGTCCCGCCACGGAAACGGTCCTCCTCAGCCAGCCGGGAAGCCAGACGCGCAGCTATAAGCGGCTGCTGCAGCAACTCCCGCAGCTGGAAACCTTTCCCTGCCTCGCCCCCGTTCTGCGGACCAGTCGCATTATGGCCGAAACCTGGTATGACGACCGGCTGCCGCCGGATCGCTACGGGCAGTTTCAGAAACGCAGTTTTTCGGCGCTGACGCTGCGAAACCGGTTAATTCGTAACGACTGGGCAAAGGTGGTACTGCGGGT
>NZ_JBLKDA010000105.1:0-506 GCF_047530215.1 Enterobacter sp. 01-M-03-SI-ECC | reverse complement strand
ACTGGAACCCCGTGGTGAGAAATACCCGCGGTGAGATTCAGGGCGGTGCCGCACTGGCTGAACTTATCAGCTTTGTTAATCGCCCCGATGAAGAGTGGCGGCGTACGCGCTATAACATGGAAGGAGAATCATTTTGAAACAACGCGGGTTAGGGCTTTTTTTAATTTTAACCACTCTCACAGGATGCCAGGCCGTGGCGCCCACTGCCCCCGAAGAGACGGGCGGAATGCCTTACGGGAAATGGGACTTCGCTTTCTTCACCCCGAAAGTACTGTATGCCGAGGTCACGCAGGCGCTGGTGATTGATGAAAAGGGAGTGGTGTATACCTTCCGGACGCTGGACTCCGTGCAGGACAGCGCTATTACCGTGGGAACATGGAATAATGAGGTGCGGCGGCATGCCCAGTTTAACAAGGCGCGCCACCCGCCCGTGATGATGCTGTTCTGCTGGGATTCGGTCATCGACAAGAAGACCTATGAGACCCGGATAGTCTTTCCGGCGTCGC
>NZ_JBLKDA010000104.1:0-512 GCF_047530215.1 Enterobacter sp. 01-M-03-SI-ECC | reverse complement strand
GTTCATATCACCTCGCCGGCGCTTTTCGCAGATTAGCACGTCCTTCATCGCCTCTGACTGCCAGGGCATCCACCGTGTACGCTTAGTCGCTTAACCTCACAACCCGAAGATGTTTCACTTCATGATTGCGAAAATTTGAGAGACTCGAACACACATAACATGTGTGTCGTTTCAATTTTCAGCTTGATCCAGATTTTTAAAGAGCAAATATCTCAAACAAGACTCGTGAGTCTGTTTTGAGATATGACGGCAGGTGACTTTCACTCACGAACCAGCAAGTGGCGTCCCCTAGGGGATTCGAACCCCTGTTACCGCCGTGAAAGGGCGGTGTCCTGGGCCTCTAGACGAAGGGGACGTGTCAGTCTCAATCGCAAGACGCCTTGCTATTTACTTTTCATCAGACAATCTGTGTGAGCACTACAAAGGCAGGTTCTTTAAGGTAAGGAGGTGATCCAACCGCAGGTTCCCCTACGGTTACCTTGTTACGACTTCACCCCAGTCATGAATCACAA
>NZ_JBLKDA010000103.1:0-513 GCF_047530215.1 Enterobacter sp. 01-M-03-SI-ECC | reverse complement strand
TGTATATCGACGGTATCGGCACCGAAGCGGGCAAACCCGACAGCCTGATTGGCCAGTCGCTGGGGATTGCGGATACGGGCGTGATTGCCAAAACGGATAAAGCGGTAGCGGGTCTGATATCCACCCTCTCACTGACGCTTGGCGATCTAAAAAACCGCCTAAAAAGCCAGATATTAATTGTCAAATCACTTCAGTTCGATATTTTCGGGTTCAGCCGCGGTGCCGCAGCGGCACGTCATTTCGCCAACCGCGTCCTGGCGCAGGACAGCGCGATTATCGCCGCCATTCGTCAGGGACTGAACGGCGTCGCCTTTCAGGGGTCGCCTGCCGGAAAGACCCGATTTATTGGCATATTTGACACCGTTGCGGCCATCGGCAGCCCGGTGAACGGTATGAATCCCCACTCAGCCAGTACCGGCGGGGTGAACATCACCCTGCCTCCCGGCATCGCGGAGAAGGTCTTCCACATCACGGCGGGAAATGAGTGCCGGTTTAACTTTGCCCTGAACAGCG
>NZ_JBLKDA010000102.1:0-528 GCF_047530215.1 Enterobacter sp. 01-M-03-SI-ECC | reverse complement strand
GCTCAGAGCGATGCTCAGCAGGCAATAACAGGTCAGTTTCTTGATGCAACAATGGGCGCTAACGCATCTGCAGCAGGGGTATTTCAAATGACACAACTGGCCCAGTCGGGTCTTAGCACTGGGCAATCAGGTAGTTTTAACCAGAAAAATGTTTATTTCGATACATCAAAAGTGGTCAGAACTGCCGCAGAAAACCGTCCACGCAACATCGCATTTAATTTACTCGTAAGGGCTAAATGATGAAACCTGTTTTTGATAAAGACGGCCTGGCAACAGAACCGGGCAACATTCGTTGTTTTTATTACAACCCCGAGACGGGGGAATATTCGGGCTGGTCTGATGAATACATTAATCTCGGCGTAAGTATGCCAGGATATTCGACTGACAAAGATCCGGGTGATGAAGTGAGCGGCAGGGTTGCTGTATTTACAGATGGAGAGTGGACTCAGGAGGAAGATCATCGGGGTGAGACTGTTTATTCAATCACTGACGCCAAATCTTCTACTGTCGATTACATCGGCCCTATCC
>NZ_JBLKDA010000101.1:0-754 GCF_047530215.1 Enterobacter sp. 01-M-03-SI-ECC | reverse complement strand
CTTCGGCGTTGTAAGGTTAAGCCTCACGGTTCATTAGTATCGGTTAGCTCAACGCATCGCTGCGCTTACACACCCGACCTATCAACGTCGTCGTCTTCAACGTTCCTTCAGGAGACTTAAAGTCTCAGGGAGAACTCATCTCGGGGCAAGTTTCGTGCTTAGATGCTTTCAGCACTTATCTTTTCCGCATTTAGCTACCGGGCAGTGCCATTGGCATGACAACCCGAACACCAGTGATGCGTCCACTCCGGTCCTCTCGTACTAGGAGCAGCCCCCCTCAATTCTCCAGCGCCCACGGCAGATAGGGACCGAACTGTCTCACGACGTTCTAAACCCAGCTCGCGTACCACTTTAAATGGCGAACAGCCATACCCTTGGGACCTACTTCAGCCCCAGGATGTGATGAGCCGACATCGAGGTGCCAAACACCGCCGTCGATATGAACTCTTGGGCGGTATCAGCCTGTTATCCCCGGAGTACCTTTTATCCGTTGAGCGATGGCCCTTCCATTCAGAACCACCGGATCACTATGACCTGCTTTCGCACCTGCTCGAGCCGTCACTCTCGCAGTCAAGCTAGCTTATGCCATTGCACTAACCTCCTGATGTCCGACCAGGATTAGCTAACCTTCGTGCTCCTCCGTTACTCTTTGGGAGGAGACCGCCCCAGTCAAACTACCCACCAGACACTGTCCGCAACCCGGATTACGGGTCTACGTTAGAACACCAGCCATTAAAGGGTGGTATTTCAAGGA
>NZ_JBLKDA010000100.1:0-759 GCF_047530215.1 Enterobacter sp. 01-M-03-SI-ECC | reverse complement strand
ACATGAACCCATTCAAAGGCCGGCATTTTCAGCGTGACATCATTCTGTGGGCCGTACGCTGGTACTGCAAATACGGCATCAGTTACCGTGAGCTGCAGGAGATGCTGGCTGAACGCGGAGTGAATGTCGATCACTCCACGATTTACCGCTGGGTTCAGCGTTATGCGCCTGAAATGGAAAAACGGCTGCGCTGGTACTGGCGTAACCCTTCCGATCTTTGCCCGTGGCACATGGATGAAACCTACGTGAAGGTCAATGGCCGCTGGGCGTATCTGTACCGGGCCGTCGACAGCCGGGGCCGCACTGTCGATTTTTATCTCTCCTCCCGTCGTAACAGCAAAGCTGCATACCGGTTTCTGGGTAAAATCCTCAACAACGTGAAGAAGTGGCAGATCCCGCGATTCATCAACACGGATAAAGCGCCCGCCTATGGTCGCGCGCTTGCTCTGCTCAAACGCGAAGGCCGGTGCCCGTCTGACGTTGAACACCGACAGATTAAGTACCGGAACAACGTGATTGAATGCGATCATGGCAAACTGAAACGGATAATCGGCGCCACGCTGGGATTTAAATCCATGAAGACGGCTTACGCCACCATCAAAGGTATTGAGGTGATGCGTGCACTACGCAAAGGCCAGGCCTCAGCATTTTATTATGGTGATCCCCTGGGCGAAATGCGCCTGGTAAGCAGAGTTTTTGAAATGTAAGGCCTTTGAATAAGACAAAAGGCTGCCTCATCGCTAACTTTGCAACAGTGCC